>CADBMH010000122.1 GCA_902795705.1 uncultured Lachnospiraceae bacterium
AATGTTTCCGTAGAGCGTTTTGCAGAGCAGTTAAAAGGAGCATCCGGGAATCAAGAACTTAGGGATGCGTACTATGAAAATCTGGCAAGTGAGCTTCGCGAAGAGCTTAAGGATACAGATGCAGCAGAGGAACTGTTGGTGAAACTTCAGACACCGAATACAGTGGAGAATCTTCTGGCTGCCAAGAATATCCTCGAAAATGACAGTAATATCTATCGGGAAATATACGGAAGGAAAAAGGTACTTTCTAAGGAGCGTGAAGAAGAACTTAATGAGGTAATTGACCGATTTGAGGATTCTGTGGATGAGGAGGCTTTGCTGCAAAGAAATTGTGAACAGGCGGAAAAAATCATGGAAGAGGTTCTTACGAAATCTATGGAATCAGCCGATATAGAATTTGAAGATTTACAAAACATACGCAGTTTAAGCAGAGGATTACGACTGCAGACGGCATTTCGCCGGTCTAAAAGTTATGATATCCCGATCCGTACGGGGGATACCATTACTTCCTTAAATCTTACAATTGTTCGTGGAGCGGATGAAACAGGGAAGGTTCAGATCTCCATGGAGGACGGGAAATTTGGTCATATTTCCTTAGATTTCAAAGTAGTAAAAAGTTCAGTAAAGGGCTTGGTGCTATGTGAGGAGCGTCAGGGTTACGAGACCTTGCGTGCTGATGAGGAAAAGCTTGACCGGGCGATTGAAAACGCAGGATTTTCGGTCAAAAACATTTCTTATGGAATGGATTTCAAGTCAAGAAATGAATTATTGGACGAAACAGCAGAGGAAGAGCAGACAGATACGAAAGAGCTGTACCGGCTTTCGAAGGTGCTGGTTCGTCAGATCACAGCGTTAATAAAAGGTTAAAGTCATAGGACGAGAAGGAGGATTTCATGAGAATTAATCATAATATTTCCGCACAGTTAGCAAATATAAATTTAAAAAGGGCAGACGACAGGATGTCAGCTTCGCTGCAGCGGCTCAGCTCCGGTTATAAGATCAATAAGGCGGCTGAGGATGCAGCAGGAATGGCGATTTCAAACAAGATGCGTACTCAGATCCGGGCATTGGATCAGGCATCGAGAAATGCCGGGGATGGTATTTCTGTGATCCAGACAGCAGAGGGAGCGTTGTCTGAAATTGAAAGTATTTTCCAACGCTGTAGGGAATTAAGTGTACAGGCAGCGAATGATACCTATACGATTGACGACAGGGAATCAGCACAAAAGGAAGTAGATGAGCTGCTGGAAGAAGTGGATCGCATTGCAAGAGAAACGGAATTTAATGGAAAGAGACTCTTGGACGGAAGCAACAGCCGGGTTGTAACTTCTGATAAATTAGGTGTTCAAGTGATGAAGGTATCAGAGAGTGTTGAGGCAGGAAAATATAAGCTGACGGTAGACTCGGTTGCCACAGCAGCGACAGGAACGCTTACTTGTGCACCGGGCAGTTCTGTTACAATCAATGATGTGACACTTGATTTTCCAGCAGATGCTACAAATGATGACATCTATAATCAAGTGCTTTCTGTATGTGAGATGATGGATATTGAGGTAGCAGGGACGAGTCCGAGCTTTACTTTGACGACAAAGGCAGCTGGAGCGAATCAAGAGCTTTCTATCAAATCTGTGGGCGATACAGCTCCTGTGGTTACGAAGGGACAGGATGCAGAGATTTCCCTAACACCGAAGGCAGCAGGAGATGCAGCAGGCTTTACCGGGACGGAAGCAGTCGTTTATCACGGGGATACGATTACGATTACAAATACAGATGGCTTTGAAATGGAACTTGCATTAGAGGGTGGACAGACTGGCGATTTTGAACTGACCGTTTATGATACCGGCTCCATGAAGCTTCAGATCGGTGCAAATGAAAAGCAGGAGCTTGCGATTGATTTCAGTGAGATTTCCTGCAGAAGCTTACAGCTTAGGGAGCAGGATGGAGACAGCTTTGTAAATCTGTGTACACAGCGTGGAGCATCCCTTGCAATTACCTCGTTTGATAATGCGATCCAGTCGGTTTCTGCGTATCGTTCCATGCTTGGTGCTTATGAGAATCGTTTGGAGACGACGACAGCAAGTCTGGATATTACGAGTGAAAATGTAACGCAGTCGATGTCAAGAATTATGGATACAAATATGGCAACAGCGATGACGCAGTATACGCAGGAAAGTGTGCTTTCCGAGGCAGCAACATCAATGCTTGCACAGGCAAACAACAGACCACAGAAAGTGATGAGCCTGCTGCAGAGTTAATAACCGGATAAAGCTAATAAAGAACCTGACAGCTTAGGGGAATAGCGTGGAATATTCTTTACAAAGGGATTTGTGAAAGAATTCCACGTATCCTGAAAGGCTGTTGGGTTTCTTTCGCGTTAAGAACAGTGCATCATTTTGAAGATTTATTTCGATATTATAGTACGGTTCTTTTGGGAGGTGGATTATGAGAGAGGAGCAAAAAAAAGCATATATGACGAGGATTGCAGAAGCGAACCGGAGCGAATTGGTTGTGATTATTTATGAGTTGTTTTTACTTGCGATGAAGGAGGCAGAGGAAGCGTTTAAGGTTGGAAAGTCCAGTGAGGGTGTGGAATGTGTCAAGCGTGCGGAGGGATTTTTGCAGGAGTTGATGGGGAGCCTGGACAGAAGATATGAAATTGCGGAGCCGTTGATGCGGTTATATCGTTATGTATATGAACAGTTGATTTTTTCTGTGCTCCGCAGAAAATTAGTAAATGGAGAAACGGTTTGCCATGTAATGGAACACTTAAAGGATGCTTTTACTGAAGTGGCTAAACAGGATACATCGGGACCGGTTATGGAGAATACGGGGAAGGTTTATGCAGGATTAACCTATGGAAAAACTTCTCTAAATGAGGTATTATTAGGGGGAGATGAAACGGGACATGGATTTCGTGCCTAGATTCCGTGTGCGTTTTAGAGAATAGAATAAACCTAAGTGGAGGCGTGTATGAAAGAAAGAGCAGCGGGAATTTTATTGCCGGTCAGTAGTCTTCCGTCGAAGTACGGAATCGGAACCTTTGGCCGTGAGGCGTATCGGTTTGTGGATCAGTTGATCGGAGCGGGACAAAAATATTGGCAGGTGTTGCCAATAGGCCCTACGAGTTTTGGGGATAGTCCGTATCAGTCGTTTTCTGCATTTGCAGGAAATCCCTATTTTATTGATTTGGATGCTTTGATTGAGGGAGGTCTGCTTAAGAGAGAAGAGGTTGAGAGCAGGGACTGGGGAGAGAATCCGACAGAAGTAGATTATGCGAAGATATATCAGAGTCGTTTTGCCGTTCTGCATCAGGCGTTTGAACGAAGCAAGCATAAAAAAAATAAAAAATACAGCAATTTTTTGAAGAAAAATGAGTATTGGTTAGATGACTATGCTTTTTATATGGCACTTAAGTTTTATTATGGTGGAAAAGAATGGCTTGCATGGGAAGAGGGCATTCGCATGAGACGAAAGGAGGCTGTTGTCCGTTACAGAAAGCTTTTAAGCGTGGAAATTGATTTTTGGAAATTTTGTCAGTATCTTTTTTTTGAACAGTGGAGCAGCCTGAAAAAATATGCAAATAAGCATGGTATAAAGATCATAGGGGATATTCCGCTCTATGTGGCACTGGACAGTGCGGATGTCTGGACACATGGGGAACTGTTTGAATTGGATGAGAGGAAAAAGCCGATTCATGTGGCGGGAGTGCCGCCGGATGCCTTTAGTGATGACGGACAGCTTTGGGGAAATCCGCTTTATAACTGGAAAAAGATGGAGAAGACCAAATTCCATTGGTGGGCGCAGCGAATGAAGTCAAATGCGAAACTCTATGATGTAATCCGGATTGATCATTTTATCGGTATTGTCAATTTTTGGTCTGTCCCTGCGGATGAAACGACGGCAATCAAGGGAAAGTGGAAGAAAGGGCCGGGAAAGAAGCTTACACAGGTTATTAAAAAGGCGACAAAAGGTTCGGACATTATTGCCGAAGATTTAGGGGTTGTTGGTGACAATGTCAGGAAGCTCATCAATAAGACCGGGTGGCCGGGGATGAAGATTTTAGAATTTGCGTTTGACGGAAAAAGTTCGAATGAGTATCTTCCGCATAATCTACAAAGCAGAAACTGTATTATTTACGGAGGAACACATGATAATGAGACTCTGGCGGGTTTTTTTAAAGAAAAGACAGACGAGGAATTAGAATTTCTGTATCAATATCTGGATATTTCTTCGAAAGCAGAAATCCCGCAGGCGATCATCCGGGCGGGGTATATGAGTATTGCGGATACGGCGGTCTTCCAGATGCAGGATATTTTGGAACTGGATAATTCCGCGCGCATGAATCTTCCGGCTACGGTAGGGATCAACTGGAAGTGGCGGATGCTTCCGGGACAGTTTACAAAAACGCATATGAAACGATTAAAGAAACTATGCGAAGTGTATAGTCGCTAAGTGTGCAAATGTGTAACTTACAGCTGCATCCGGTTCTGAAAGAGCTGTTGTTACCGGGGCGGCAAGGCATAAAAAGCAGTCTTTTTTGGTCGGATTTGCGAAAAAAATAAAAAAGTACTATACGAAGTCAGGGGAAATATGCTATAATGACAATTAATTATTAAAAGAAGCGATTGATTCGTTTCTGATCTATTGGTATGTGCCGTAAGCTGATAGAAATAAACCATAAGAAAAAACAGGAGGATAGAAGGGTGAAGAAAAAAATATCTTTAGGTTTGACGATCAATTTGATGTTCATGGCAATTATTGTCCCGATGCTGATTATTGCGCTTGCGGGCTATATTGTGTCGAACAATGCGACGAATGCCGGAGGAAAATTATATACTTCATATGGCAAAACGCAGGGAGACGGTGCGATGGCACTTGCTTATCTGCAGGAGGCAAAGGTGCAGCTTCGTAATGTAATCTTTACATATGCAGATGATAAGACAAAGCAGCAGAATTCTGTGGATGCACTTGCAAAGACGAAAGAAAATATGGAAGCATTCGTAGAAAAGGCTTTGAATGCCCTTTTGGACAACGAATGCAAAAAACTTTTGCAGGAATCCGAAGAGAATGCGCTGGCATACTATGATGTGGCAGATAAATGTGTTAACTATGCACTTGCCGGAAATACGGAGAGCGCAGTATCCGGACTTTTAAATGAAGCAGTTCCGTCGGCAAATGAAGCACAGGCAAAAATGGAGGAGCTTTTAGATACTCTTGATAAGAAAGCGAACCAGGAGGAGAAGGCTGTAGAGGCACAGGCTCTGACCGGTACGATCATCATTGTTGTATTAGTGCTTGTAGGTATTGCGGTTGCTGTATTTGCAATTATTTACATGAACAGGAAGATTAAGGATATCATCGTAGAGATTGCAAATGATGCAGAGAAGCTTGGCAGAGGTAATATTGATATCGAGCTTCCGAAAGACAACAGCATCAAGGAGATTTATGAGCTTATCGAATCTTTCCATGCTTTGGCAACGAATCTTCAGAAGCAGGCTGACGCTCTTGATAAGCTCTCTAACGGCGATCTTCGTGTGGACTTTATACCGGCATCCGAGGAAGATGTGGTTGGTAATGCGATCGTGAAGTTAGTCAATGATGATAACCGTTCATTTATGAGTATCCGTAATGCGACAAATCAGATCAGCTTAGGCTCCAGCCAGATTGCAGCGGCAAGCCAGACGCTTGCACAGGGTTCTACGGAGCAGGCGAGTGCGATTGAACAGATTACGGCTTCTATTACCGATATTGCAAACAAGACAAAAGACAATGCACAGCAGGCAGATGAAGTAAACAGAATCGTAATCGACGCAAAGGCAGACGTATCAGAAGGAAATGCCCGTATGGAGGAAATGGTTACTGCCATGAATGAGATCAACGAGGCATCTGAGAATATCCAGAAGATTATCAAGGTCATTGATGATATTGCATTTAATACAAATATTTTAGCACTGAATGCGACCGTAGAGGCGGCTCGTGCCGGTGAGCAGGGAAGAGGCTTTGCGGTAGTAGCGGAAGAGGTCAGAAACCTGGCAGGCCGTTCTGCAGAGGCTTCCAGCCAGACAGCGGAGATGATCGAGGATGCGATCCAGAAGGCAAAACGCGGTGGTCAGCTTGCAAAGCAGACCGAGGAATCCTTGCAGGTTATCTCTGATATGATCGAGCAGATCACGGGACTTAGTGAAGATATCGCGAAAGCATCGAATGATCAGGCTACTGCTACAGCACAGATCGATCAGGCTTTGATACAGGTATCACAGGTAGTACAGACGAACTCTGCAACGAGTCAGGAATGTGCTTCTGCGAGTGAGGAATTATCCGGTCAGGCAAGAGGCTTGAACCAGGAGCTTGCAAAATTCCAGTTAAAGGATATCATCGGCAATATGCCTTCGCAGTCGATTGGCTATGAAGAGACACCGATGCTCGGAGAGACCGATACCTACAGATACTAGATTTTTGTAAATAGCGGGGCTTTGAGCGTAGTTTGGTGAGGCGTGAATAGTAACTAATGATTTGTTAAGAATTGCTACTTGACAAAGCGATTTGGCTGTAATAACATAGCATTATGATTTTTCATATAAGCTGGGTTAGCAAATGTGAATATGAGATAATACATGGATGAGAAGAGTAGGTTTATGGAAGGTGACAGAGAAGGGCACAGATGCTGAGAGTGCTTACACGGAAAGTAGACCGAAGACCACCTCGGAGTGGCTTTAATAAAGCCCGGTCAGACGCCGTTATCGTCGTTTGAGCTGCAATGAATCCGCCTGGGTTCATTGAAGAAGGGTGGAACCGCGAAAAAATTCGTCCCTTTCGGTAGTGATACTGCCGAAAGGGATTTTTTATTTTTGCAGTGATTTAAAATTTTTATTATCTGGTTTAAGACGGGTGTGGAAGTTATCAGGATGACAGGAAAAAAGATTGGAGGGATTATTATGAAGATAACATTAAAGGATGGCTCTTTTAAAGAGTATGGAGAGGCAATGGCAGCAATTGACATTGCAAAGGATATCAGTGAAGGGCTGGCAAGAGTGGCGTGCGTGGCGGAGATTGACGGTGAGGTTAAAGATCTTCGTACTGTGGTGGACAAGGACTGTACCTTGAACATTCTGACCTTTGATTCAGAGGAAGGGAAAAAAGCATATCGTCATACCTGTGCCCATGTGATGGCAGAGGCAGTACAGGCTTTATATCCGGAGGCGAAGCTGACAATCGGACCGGCGATTGAAAACGGTTTTTATTATGATTTTGATATGCCGAGCCTGACCAGAGAGGATTTAGATAAAATCGAGACTCAGATGAAGAAGATCATCAAGAAGGGAGACCGGTTAGAACGGTTTACGCTGTCGAAGGAAGAGGCAATCAAGCTGATGACGGAGCGGGAGGAGCCGTATAAGGTCGAGATGATAAAGGAGCACCCGGATACAGATATCCTTACCTTTTATCAGCAGGGTGATTTTATCGAGTTTTGTGCCGGACCGCATCTGATGTCCACAAAGCAGATCAAGGCTTTTAAGCTGACATCCTCCTCAGGTGCATATTGGAGGGGCGATGAGCATAATAAAATGCTTACCCGTATCTACGGAACTGCTTTTAGTAAAAAGGCGGATTTAGAGGAGCATCTGGAGTATCTTGAAAATATTAAGAACCGTGACCATAATAAGCTCGGAAGAGAGATGGAGCTTTTTACGACGGTAGATGTAATCGGTCAGGGACTTCCGCTTCTGATGCCGAAGGGTGCGAAGATGATCCAGAAGATGCAGCGCTGGATCGAGGATCTGGAGGATAATGAGTGGGGCTATGTCCGTACCAAAACTCCGTTTATGGCAAAGAGCGACCTTTATAAGATTTCCGGGCACTGGGATCATTATCAGGATGGAATGTTTGTCTTAGGAGATGAGGAAAGGGATAAAGAGGTTCTGGCACTTCGTCCGATGACCTGCCCGTTCCAGTATTATGTTTATAAGGCAACCCAGCATTCCTACAGGGATCTGCCGCTCCGGTACGGAGAGACCTCGACGCTTTTCAGAAATGAGGATTCGGGAGAGATGCACGGGCTTACCCGTGTCCGCCAGTTTACAATTTCGGAGGGACACTTGATTGTCAGACCGGATCAGATGGTGGATGAGGTGAAGGATTGCCTGGCTCATGCCAGATATTGCTTAAAGACCTTAGGTGTCGAGGAAGATGTGACCTACCATCTTTCCAAATGGGATCCGGATAACCGGGAGAAATACATCGGCGAGCCTAAGGTCTGGGAAGAGACAGAGCAGCATTTAAGAGATATTATGAATGAACTGGAGATTCCGTTTGTGGAGGATGTAGGGGAAGCAGCATTTTATGGTCCGAAGATTGATATTAATGCGAAGAATGTCTACGGAAAAGAAGATACGATGATCACGATCCAGTGGGACGGATTTATCGCGGAGCAGTTTGATATGTATTATATTGATCAGGATGGGGAGAAAAAGCGTCCGTACATTATTCACAGGACTTCGATGGGATGTTATGAGCGTACACTTGCATGGCTGATTGAAAAATATGCCGGGAAATTCCCGACATGGCTCTGTCCGGAGCAGGTGCGTGTTCTTCCGATTTCGGAAAAATATGAGGACTATGCCGAAAAGGTCAGAAAGGAGTTAAAGCAGAACGGTGTGGATGTAACCGTGGATAACCGTTCGGAAAAGATCGGTTATAAGATTCGTGATGCAAGGCTTTCAAGGATTCCGTATATGTTAGTTGTCGGAGCCAAGGAAGAAGAGGAAGGAAAGGTCTCCGTCAGGAGCCGTTTTGCCGGAGATGAAGGTGTGAAGGAGCTTTCTGCATTTACCGAACAGATCTGTAAGGAGATCCGGACAAAGGAAATCCGTAAGGAAGAGGTGCAGGAGGAAGGAAAGTAATCTTTTTTAACAATTAAGTGCAAAGAAAAGTCTCTTTTCTGCCGAAATAATTATCAGTGAACAGTCTGACAGGAGTGACACTATAATCTGGGAAAAGAGGAAAGAGCTATGGAAGGAAAGGGGAAAAAACTCGCGATCATTACAGCGAGGGGCGGAAGCAAGCGGATTCCGAAAAAAAATATCCGACCGTTTCTTGGAAAACCGATCATTGCATATTCGATTGAGGCAGCTTTAGAATCGAAATTATTTGATGAAGTGATGGTTTCTACGGATAGTGAGGAAATTGCAGAAATTGCGAAAAAGTATGGAGCAAATGTTCCGTTTATGCGAAGTGAGCAAACGGCAAGTGATTTTGCTACGACAGCAGATGTTTTGTTGGAGGTATTAGGTGAGTATAAAAAAAGAGGCCGGGAATATGAATATATGGCTTGCCTATATCCGACAGCACCTTTTGTGACAGGTGAAAAGTTGCGGGAAGCATTTCGGGATTTTGAGGTTTCGGAAGCTGTCGAACTGATGCCGGTAATCCCATTTTCTTTCCCGCCACAGCGCGGTCATGTCATCAAAGACGGGTTGCTTGAATTGAAATGGAAAGAACATTTAAACTCTCGTTCGCAGGATTTAGAAACAATTTATCATGATAGTGGACAATTTTACTTTTATCGGGTATCATTATATATGGAAGGGGGAGGACAGATTACAGAGGGAATTGTTCCATTTATTCTTAACGAGCTAGAGGTTCAGGACATCGATAATGAGACGGATTGGCGTTTGGCAGAGTTAAAATACGAATTTTTAAAAGAAAGGAATGAAAAATAAGATGGCAGAATATAGTAGAGAAGACAAGATTGAGGCGATTACGGGAATTTCGAATTATGATGAGAATCTTCTTGATGCAATTCCGGTACTGGCAAGGGATTTGAAAAATGGGAAAGAAACCTTGGAGTCAGAGCTTTTAGGACAGGTCATGCAGGGGATAAACTGGACTGTAGAGGTATTGCAGCAGGCTATGGATGTGATGAATGAAAAGGAAAAGAAGTTGGATAAAGAGGTAGTGAATGGAGCATTGACTGAACTGGACAGGGCATACAAGCTGGGAGAGCCTATAGAGATCGCCAGAGCATTAGAAGGGAAGATGACAGATGCATTAGAAATGATCTGTGAAGTCGGAAAGCAGTTTGAAGGGGAGTAACAATAACATATTTTATTTTTTTTGGCAAAGAGTTTCAGAATATGAAACTCTTTGTCTGAATAATGGAAGTAATGGGATAAGTAATAGGAGAAAATAAATAGTGATTGGATTTCGGGTGGATGCAAATGAGACGATTGCAACGGGGCATTTGATGCGGTGCTTGTCCATTGCTGAGATTTGCAGAAAAAAGGGAGAGGAATGCTTGTTTCTTCTGGCTGAAGCAAAGGAGACGAATCGGATAGAAGCAAGAGGCTTTTCTTATACTATATTGCATTCTGATTGGAAAAACATGGAAGGCGAGCTGGAATATCTGTTTGATATCATTCAGGAAAAGAAGATCAGAAAAATGGTTGTCGATTCCTATCAAGCTACAGTGGAATATTTAAGTAGATTAGAGAATAAGGTACCTGTGCTCTATATTGATGATATGGAACAGGAGGTATACCCGGTTTCAGCAGTCCTTCATTATGGAATTAATTCAGCAAGTGAAAGTTATTTGAAAAAATACAAGGAGTGTAATATCTCTGTTTTGGCGGGAATGCAATATATTCCTTTGAGAGAGGAATTTATGCCGGAAAAGCATAAGACTGCAGAACGGAAAGACCGTATTATGATCACGACCGGAGGGACAGATCCGTTTCATATTGCGGAAAGATTTTTAAACTACTGTATTGATTCAAAGGAATCAAGTGTGTTGCGAAATTATGAGTTTGATGTGATCGTAGGAGCTTTGTATGATGATCTGACAGGTTTGGAACGATTGGCAGAGAAACACAGGGAGATTCATTTGCATCAAAATGTATCAAACATGAGTGATTATATGTATCGCTGCAGAGCAGCGGTATCTGCGGGCGGAACAACGCTCTATGAACTTTGTGCCTGCGGGATTCCGACGATCTGCTTTTCGTTTTCTGATAATCAAAAGCCGGGTACAGTTGCTTTTGGTGACTGTGGCGTGATGGCCTATGCCGGGGATGCAAGAGAAACGGATGTGGTGAAGGGATTATTTTTGGGACTGGAAGAGCTTTTCACTGACCGGGAATTATATGACAGGAGACAGAAGCTCATGCAGGAGCTGGTAGATGGAAAAGGTTCAGAACGGATTGCGTTTTTTTTAAGTACGATGGAGCATTAAATTTTTTTGAGCCGAAATTATACAGGAAAGGAAATGAATTTGAAATGTATATACCGTATGGAAGACAATGTCTGGATGAAGAAGATATTGAAGAAGTTGTAAAGGTTCTGAAGTCTGACTATTTGACGACAGGACCGAAGATCAGAGAATTTGAAGAAAAGGTGGAGGAGTATGTCGGTGCAAAACATGCGGTTGCCGTGTGTAATGGGACAGCGGCTCTCCATATTGCCGCGCTTGCTGCGGGAATCAGAGAAGGGGATGAGGTGATTACGACACCGATTACCTTTGCGGCGTCTGCCAATTGTGTTCTTTACTGCGGAGGGACTCCTGTGTTTGCTGATGTTGATCCGGAGACCTACAATATTGATCCGGCGGAAATAGAAAAGAAGATTACAGAGCATACAAAGGCGATCATTCCTGTCCACTATACCGGACAGCCGTGTGATATGCAGAAAATTCATGAGATTGCAAAAAAACATAACCTTTTGGTGATCGAAGATGCAGCACATGCTCTGGGAGCTGCTTATCATGGGGAAAAAATCGGAGGGCTGTCTGATATGACCTGCTTTAGCTTTCATCCCGTAAAACCGATTACGACCGGTGAGGGAGGGATGGTCGTCACGAATGATGATGAGCTATACAAACGGCTGCTCCTTTTTCGCAGTCATGGGATTACGAGAGAGGAAGAATTTTTGACGAAGAATGAAGGGGCGTGGTATTATGAGCAGTGTCTTTTGGGATATAATTACCGGATCACGGATATCGGCTGTGCACTCGGATGCAGCCAGATGAAAAAACTGGACGGCTTTATAGAACGAAGAAAAGAAATTGCGATGCGGTATAACAGAGCGTTTGAAGATGTGCGGGGCATCAAAACTCCTGCTCAGCTGGAGGATGTGGAAAGCGGATGGCATTTATATATGATCCAGGTGTTGGGAAAAGACAGGAAAGAAGTTTTCGATGCATTGCGAAAAGAGGGGATCGGTGTCAATGTTCATTATATTCCGGTCTATGCGCATCCGTATTACAGAGAACATGGATATGCCGGGGAAAAATGTATTCATGCGGAAGAATTTTATGCACGGGCAATCAGTCTGCCAATCTTTCCGGCGATGACAGAAGAACAGCAGAATTATGTAATCGAAAAGGTGAAGCAATATATTAATTGAAAAAGCAAGGCTATGTGGTGTCGATAAGATAGGAAAGACCGTGGTTTTATATGAAATAAGCAACCACGGCGGCAACAGTGGCGAAAGGAGAACGCCGGGAATGAGCGCAGAAAAAAAAGATAAGAAAAAAATATTATCCGGGATCATCTGTTTGTGTGCAGGTGTTGTGATCGGGGTGTTGTGTGTGAAGCTGCCGACATGGGTGCATTTTAAGAATCAGGCGGAAAAACAGATTGATGTCAGCGATTACAAAGCAGATGAGATTGTGCAGCTTGGAAAGTATAAAGGGATTACCGTATCTCTGACTCCATCCGAAGAAGATATCCAATCGGAAATTGATTCCTTTCTTCAGGAATATGCCGTGTATGAACAGAAGAAGGGGACTGCAGAGGACGGTGACATGGTTTATGCCAGAGTAACGCCTAAAGTAGATGGGAAAAAAATTGAAATTGCAGAGGAAGAAGATTACTTTGAGTTGGGTTCTAATATGTATCTTTCAGAAATCGAGGATACCTTGATCGGGATGAAAACAGGACAGACCAAGAAGGTTAAAATCAAGGTTCCGAAGGGATATTACGGAAATGATTCTATAGACGGAAAAGAAGCGGAATATCAGATTGATTTGGAATATATTTGCGGGGAAACGATATTACCGGAGTATACAGATGATTTTGTGAAATCAACGACGGAGTATGCAACTGTTGATGAACATAAAAAAGCACTGGCTGAAAATCTGATGGAGGAAAATGATACGGATAAAAAGGACATGGCGTGGAATCAGGTTCTGGAAGCGTCAAAGGTTTCAGAAAAGGATTTTCCGGAATCACTTTTAGAGCAGCAAAGGGAAGAAATCTTACAGGGCTATTATGATATGGCTGTTCTCAATGGAAGTACAGTAGATGAAGTTTTTCAGCAGTTTGGCTGCAAGGATGAAAAAGAATTTGTCGATACGCAGTTGGAAGAGGCGGCACGCGACGGAGCAAAGGATATCCTGGTGTCCGAAGCGATTGCAATTAAAGAAAACATTACTTATACGGATAAAGAATATAAGAAGTTCAGGAATCAGGATTATGATGAGAACCGGGATTTGTATAAATCGAAAGGGGATTATGAGAAAAAGAATGAAGCATATTTAAAGCATACTGTTTTGATGGAAAAGGTAAAAAGCTTTATTGATAAGCATGCACAGTATAAATGACAGGGAGGGTCTATGGCAGCCAGATATGAATTAGATGGTTATGCATTTTTAAGTGAAGGTGACCGGAAAAGGGCAGAACGGGAAAAGGAAACGATCTCTTATTTGAAGGCGCATACTGATAGTACAGATATGAAGGCTTTATATAAAATATATCGGATATCCATTGAAAAACAGTCATTTCAGACGATATTCGGGTTGGAATATCTGAATGAAATAAGAGACAGGCTGATTGGTTCGGAAATCGTGACAGCAGATCTTTTAGAGCCGATTCCGGTTGGGAAGGTTTTGGTGCAGAAACAGGAACCGGAAAAGGAAATTTCAAAAAAAGCAGACAAAACGGCGGAAGACATAGAAAAGCTGCGCTTTCAAAACATTGTGAAAAATTTTTTGATTGCGGTGCTTGCTGTCGTGATCGCGGTTATGCTGTTTGTTACCTATCGGTATAAATATTCAATATTTACTTATTTTACGAACTATGAACAGAAAATGCGAGATGAAATTACAGATGAATATAAAGAATGGGAGGACGAGTTGAGCAAAAAAGAAAAAGAACTGAATGAAAGAGAAAAAGCCGGTTCGGAAAGTAACAGTGCAGTGACAGATCAGAACAATTAGTGAAGTGAACACAGATTGTACATAATTGTGGCATACTGATATAGAATGTTACAGGAAGGGAGGCGGGCGATATGGATACTTTGAAGATTTTAGTCGTAGATGATGAGGAGAGAATGAGAAAGCTGGTCAGGGATTTTTTGATCAAAAAAAATTTTGATGTGTTAGAAGCAGGTGATGGAGAGGAAGCTGTTGATATTTTTTATGAAAATAAAGATATTGCACTTATTATTTTGGATGTGATGATGCCGAAAATGGATGGTTGGGCAACCTGCAGAGAGATTCGTGAGATTTCCGAAGTGCCGATCATCATGTTGACGGCAAAAGCGGATGAGAAGGATGAGCTTCTGGGCTTTGAGCTTGGCGTGGACGAGTATATCTCAAAGCCGTTTAGTCCGAAGATTCTGGTGGCAAGAGTAGAGGCGATTCTAAGGCGTACCAGTGCTGTGACAGACGAAAAACTGGAGGTTGGCGGGCTTGTGATCGATCAGGCGGCACACGAAGTAAGTGTGGACGGAAAGGTGATTGAGCTTAGCTTTAAGGAGTTCGAACTTTTGACCTATTTTGTGAACAATCAGGGAATTGCGCTCTCAAGAGAACGGATTTTAAACAATGTATGGAATTATGATTATTTCGGAGATGCAAGGACTATTGATACACATGTAAAAAAGCTGAGGAGCAAATTAGGGGAAAAAGGGAGCTATATCAAGACAATCTGGGGAATGGGATATAAGTTCGAGATATAGGACAGGAGGATAAGTTTGAAAGCAAGCTTTCCAACTGTTTATTAATGGTGTGGTTTTAGCTTTTTGAGGCTGAAACATACAGGGGGTGTAAAGGATGAGCGGAGAAAGACGCGGAAAGAAAGAGAAAAGGGATGCTGTTCATTCTGTGAGCATGATGCATTCTATTCGAACGAAGCTGATTCTGGTCATGGTGATCTTGATGGGATTGGCTTTGTTTCTGTTTTGGCTGTTAAATCGCACTCTGTTGACACCTTATTATGAGAATAATAAAATAAGATTGTTAAAAGATTCTTTTTCACAGGCGGGAACAATCGTGGAAGAGGATGAGCAGATGCAGGGAGCGCTTGGGACGCTTTCTTCGGAGAGCCAGCTGGAGCTTGAAAAGTTAAATCAAAATCGTTCGCTGCAATTATATATTTTTGATGTCAGCAATGTGTTTGGAAGGCTGATGTATGAGTTTGAGTATCCGAGTGTCAATGAGGTAGAGCAGCAGACGATCAGAGATTTAACAAAAAATTATCTTTATGATTCAGGGATAGATGATGGATTAGATACCGAAAATTCTCATGAGCAGAAAAGAAGACTAATATTTGAAGATGAAAGCTGTAATGTTTTTAAGGCATATGATGACAGGATCGGTTCGTATTATATGGAACTTTTCGGACAGCTTGATTCGGGGTCTTATGTTTATCTGCGGACAAACTATCAGAGTATGCAGGAGAATATCAGTGTGTTTAACGGATTTTTGCTTTACTCCGGTGCTGCGGTTTTACTGATAGGCGTGATCTTAATGATTCTTTTTGGAAATAATTTTGCAAAGCCTATTTTGCAGATTACAGATATTGCAAAAAAGATGTCGGAATTAGATTTTGATGTCAAGTATCCGGTGCATTCCAAGGATGAAATCAGTGTACTCGGCAGCAGTATCAATATGCTTTCGGAAACTCTGGAGAAAACGATTTCAGAGCTCAAGGCGGCGAATAATGAACTGCAGAAGGATATTGAGAAAAAAATCCAGATCGATGAAATGCGTAAGGAATTTTTATCGAATGTTTCCCATGAGTTAAAAACTCCGATTGCATTGATCCAGGGATATGCAGAGGGCTTACAGGATAATATTAATGAGGATAAGGAAAGCAGGGAGTTTTACTGCGAGGTTATTATTGATGAAGCCAGAAAGATGAATAAAATGGTTCAGAAGCTTTTGACTTTGAATCAGATTGAATTTGGAAATAATGAACTTACCTTTGAGCGCTTTGACATTGTCAGTCTTACAAGAAATGTAATGAACTCGGCAAAGCTCCTCGCGGACCAAAAAGAGGCCGATCTCTTTATGAGGGAGGAGTATGGACCGATCGAGGTCTGGGCGGATGAATACATGGTAGAAGAAGTGGTTACAAATTATATCAGTAATGCAATCAATCATGTGGATGGAGAGAAAAAGATTGAAGTACGTTTTGAAAGGCGGGAAGGAAATGTGCGGGTTGTGGTGTACAATACGGGAAAATGTATTCCGGAGGAGGATTTAGAGAAAATCTGGATTAAATTTTATAAGGTTGATAAAGCCAGAACCAGAGCATATGGAGGAAGCGGGATCGGGCTTTCTATAGTCAAGGCCATTATGGATTCTATGAATCATGCCTGTGGTGTGGAAAACAGACCAGATGGAGTGGAATTTTGGTTTGAATTGGATTCGCAGGTAAAAAATGGACTTGAGTGATTCTTAAAAGTATGTTAAAATAAAATTACTATGTAATTTTATTCAGCAAGTTGCTGAAAATGCTTTTTTAAAAGCATTTTGCAACTTGATTAAAATAATATTTGTATAATGTTTTACTGTATGAAATGCAGAGAATGTATCGAAGATACAAGCTGTGACTGCATTCGAGGGAGGTAGCGCATGAGCAAAAGATTATGTGCAGTAGTAACGGCGGCAGTGGTTGTTCTGACCGGCTGCGGAACGAGTGTTCCGGATCTGTCGCATGTGAATAATGATATTGCGGCACAATATGTAGCAGATGCATTATTAAAAAAAGATAAGAATTATGATGAGGGAATTGACTATGACCATTCCAGACTGCAGCCGACTCCGACACCGGAACCGACTCAGGCACCGGTGGCGACACCGGATGCAGCTTCAAATGATGGTACAGGCGGCAGTGGTTCGGGAGGTAGTGGTTCCGGCAGCTCCGGAAAGAACGGCGGGAAAACGGGGAACAGTACACAGGAGAGTAATCTGCAAAGTGTATCCGTATCTGAATTGTATGGAATATCCGGTGTCAGCATTAACCCGACCTCGTATCAGTTAAAGAGTACATATGGTTCAAATGCATATTCCGTGATCATACCACATAGCGGGAAAAAGCTTGCCATTGTCCGGTTTAATCTTTCGAACACATCGGGGAAGACCAAAAAGGTTGATATGACAAAGAAGAATGTTTCCGCAGAGCTGTTAATCAACGGACAGAGCATTGGTGGTCCTTTGACAACGATTGCGGACGATGATCTGCAGAATATGAATACAAAGATCGCTGCTGGAAAGAAAAAGCAGGGAGTGCTGTTGTTCGAGGTGGATAAATCACAAAAAGTCAGTGATGTACAAATACGTCTGGTATCAGGAACAAAAGAAGCCAAGACGTCAGTAAAATAGAAACATTGGACGGAAATGTTTAAATAAAAAAGTGGAGGAAAGGTTATGGAAACAGGAATTTTATTGGAAAGCGGAACAAATGAACTGGAGATTTTGGAGTTTAGGGTAGGGAAGAATTATTACGGGATCAATGTTGCAAAGATTCGTGAAATTTTGAGTTATCAGGTTCCAACTCCGGTGCCAAATGCAGATCCACGTGTTGAAGGTATATTTATGCCGCGTGATGAGATTATTTCAGTGATCGATCTTGCGGGCTGTTTAAATATGCCGAGTTCTGATGCGACAAATACAGATATGTATATCGTGACAAATTTTAACCAGTTAAATGCAGCCTTTCATGTGAATGCTGTTTTGGGAATCCATCGTGTATCATGGGGAGATATTATTAAACCGGATTCTACCGTCAATGCAGCCGATGCAGGTATGGCGACTGGTATTGTTCGTCTGGATGATAAATTGATCATTATTTTGGATTTCGAGAAAATTGTAACCGAGATCAATCCGGAGACAGGTCTTAAGATTTCTGATGTAGAGCATATGAAGAATCGTGGCAGAAATGAATCTCCTATTTTGATTGCGGAGGATTCTGCAATGTTAAGTAAGATGATCGTGAACTGCTTAGAGCAGGCAGGATATACAAATATTACAACAACTGATGATGGCCAGGCATGCTGGGATAAGTTAAACGAATACCGCAGAGATGGTGTGGTGGATGAAAATGTGGCCTGCGTGATCACAGATATAGAGATGCCTCGTATGGACGGCCACGCGCTTACGAAGCATATTAAAACGGATGAAGAATTAAAGCATATTCCTGTTGTTATTTTCTCTTCTCTTGTGAATGAGGAAATGAGAAGAAAAGGGGAGCAGTTGGGAGCGAATGCACAGTTATCAAAACCGGAAATCGGGCAGCTTGTGGAAGCGATTGACGATTTGTTAAATGTGCAGGGATAATTACAGTATTAGGTAAGGAGAAGCGAATTGAGCGAAGAAGAAAAGGATTTAGATTTGCAGGAATCAGAGGATTTAGATGATTTAGATCTGGGTGACTTAGCTGATTTTGTTGATCTGGCAGATCTGGGAGATCTGGAGGGAGCAGATAACGCAGATATCTTTGGAGATTTGGGAGATGTCGGAGATTTGGGAGAGCTTGCGGATTTTAGTGCAAGTGTACCTGATTTTGAACCGGCTGCGGAGGAGATGCCCGACTTAGATACGGTGGATCTTGATGTTCCTGCAGAGGAAGAGATTGATATACCGGAATACATAGATTTAAGTGATTCAGAGGAAACAGCTTCTTCTGATGTGATACCGGATCTGCAGGAGATTCCGGACGTGGCAGAGGAGGCAGATGACGGGGATGCAATTTCGACACTTGATGTGCCGATTCTGACTCCGGAGGAGATTGAGGAGCAACTTTCGGCAGCCGGTGGCGATGATGCTCTGGCTATGGAGGAACCTGCAGTTATAGAAGAACCTGCAGCAGATGATTTTCCGGTTTTAGATGATTCGATGATGTCTGTTGAACCGGAAATTCCTGTTACGGACATTGGAAGTGAGTCTGCAGACACGGGAATGGAAGATTTTTCTGTTACGGAAGATGGTCTTTTGGGGGATCTGGATATTAATTTTGATGATTTTCCTGCTGATCCGGGAATGGATGCTACACTGGATATGGGAAGTGCCCTGGAACCGGAGCCGGCAGATGTACCGGAACCGGCAGTACCGGAGGAACCTGCAGCGGCGGGCGGTTCGGGAATTGATTCGATGCTTGGTGGTCTTTTAAATAATTTAGATATGGGAGCAACAATGGATAGTACAGAAAGTGATGCTGGTTCCGCAACCGGAGGAGATGCTGATGAGGTAGCAGATCTTTTGGGACTGGATGATGCCGGTCTGAATGACCAGATTGGTGCTATGGATGATGATGCATCGCTTGAAGATATGTTAGATGTGTCCATGATTCCGGACGAGGGTGCGGAAACGGAAAAGAAACCGGGATTTTTCAAACGTGTATTTGGTAATGTCATTACAGATGAAATAGCGGAGGAAGAACGGGCTGCGGCAGAAAAGGAAGCGGAAGAAGCAGTCCAGGCTGAGGAGGAAGCAAAGAAAGCTGCAGAGGAAAAGGCTGCGGCAAAAGAGCAGAAAAAGGCTGAAAAAGCTGCGAAAGCAGAGGCGAAAAAGAAAGCGAAGGCTGAGGAAAAAGCCAGAAAAGCAGAAGAAAAGGAAGCGCGGAAAGCAGCAGAGGAGGAGGCAGCCGCTGAGATAGAGGTTGTCGGTAAGCTAAATAAGGTCGGCGTTTCTATCATTGCGATTGCTACAGTTTTGTTTCTTGTGTTTGAAATCAGCGGAACGAATATATTCAGCTATGTAAGAACGAAAAAAGAGGCTACCAATTACTTTAAAATGGGCAAATATACGGAAGCCTACCAGACGGCTGTCGGAACTGACATGAAAAATAAGGACAAGGAAGAATATGATAAGATCAAAACCGTTATGCGTGTGCAGCAGGCAATTAATGCATACCAAAATTATTCTCGTGTCAAATATTATCCAGAGGCTTTAGATGCACTTCTGAGAGGCTTGAAACGTTATGATGCCAATATTGAGCATGCAGTTGCTTTAGAGGTAGATCAGGATATGTTGAGCTGCAGAAAGCAGATTTTATCCATTCTTCAGACGGAGTTCCAAATGACGGAAGCAGATGCGTATGCGATTATTAGTTTGGATAAGCCACAATATCAAAGTAAAGTGATCGATCTGGGAATAAAAAAAGCAACCAATTGATTTTATTACTAAACAGGTCCCGCCGTGCAGAAGGTCTCGGCGGGATTTTGTAATTTAGACAAGATAGAGTCCGGCTAATCGTTAATGAGTATAAGAAACGCAGTATTGGAGTTTGGAGGACAACAGAAATGTCTTTTTGTATGAACTTAACAGGAAAGGATAATGCCACATTTGGCATGAAGGATTATTATGATAGCAATTATTGATTATGATGCAGGAAATTTAAAGAGTGTGGAAAAAGCGCTGCAATACCTGAACTTTCCGTGCAAGGTTACACGAAATGCGGAGGAAATCAGAAATGCGGAAAAGGTGATTCTTCCGGGAGTGGGAGCCTTTGGTGATGCGATGGAGAAATTAGAACGCTATGAGCTTAGCGAAGTGATTCGAGATATCGTAAAAAAAGGGACTCCTTTTCTTGGAATCTGCTTGGGGTTACAGCTTATCTTTGAAAGCAGCGAAGAGGCGCCGGGGGTGCAGGGACTGGGACTTTTGCCTGGGAGAATTGTGCGGTTTCCGGAAAAGACGGGGTATAAAATTCCGCATATGGGCTGGAATTCTTTAGAAATCAAAGAAGGGA
>CADBMH010000123.1 GCA_902795705.1 uncultured Lachnospiraceae bacterium
AAAATACGGCGAATTAAATTTCTATAGGTCCTCTTTTAATTTGATGAGATTTATAGATTTCTTAATAATATAAAGTGCTGAATAACAAGTATCAGACTTTAAGAAAGTGGATGTCCGTGGTGTGGCGGGAAATTTCTTTCAGGGATTAAAGAAACAGGCAGTAGCATTGCCTGCCCATCAGGGCATAGCCAGCCCTCTGATGATGTGACGGCTTATCAGGCGATGGAGCAGGCAGTAAATGAGGGGAAATTAAAATCCATCGGGCTTTCTAATTATTATACACCGGAGGATTTTGAACGCCTGGTGAATGCGACTTCTATCAAACCGGCACTGTTGCAGAATGAAACGCATCCATATCATCAGAGCATAGAAATGAAAGAACATATCGCACAGTATGGAACCGTTCTGGAATCATGGTATCCACTTGGGGGCAGAGGACACACACAGGCATTATTTAACGATGAAACGATTGCGGGTATTGCAAAAAGTCATGGAAAAACTTCTGCACAGGTGATACTCAGGTGGCATTTACAGACGGGAAATATTGCGATACCAGGATCCAGCAATGAGGATCATATTCAGGAAAATTTTGAAATCTTTGATTTTGAATTATCAGAAGGAGAAATGGAAAAATTGAAAGCATTAGATAGGAAAAAAGGTTTTCCGACTATTAAAAATAAAGAACATAAAAAAATGAAGTGGTTAGTACCGATTATTTATTAAAAATATGGTAGGCAGATAAGCCGTTTTCTTAATAGCTTGTCTGCCTGTTATAATTGGCTTGGGATTGTATGAATAGATAGGTAAAAATCAAAATTTGGATTATGTTTAAAAAGTTGTAATAAAACTGTTGACAAGTTAGAAAAGTGCTGCTATAATCAACTTGTAATCAAAAACATTACATGATAAAACAAATTTAACAAAGACAAGGAGGAATTTATAATGAAGATTGCAGTTGTAGCAGCGAATGGGCGTGTAGCACAGAAGGTTATAAAGGAGGCGTTAGACAGAGGCTTTGAGGTCAGGGCATTTGGTCGCAGTGAAGAGAACAAGACGGCGGCTTCTGATTATGTAAAGAAGGACATCATGGAACTGACAAGGGAGGATCTTGCCGGGTTTGATGCGGTAGTTGACGGTTTTGGTGCATGGAAGGATGAGGAACAGCCGATGCATGTTAAGACATCCGGGCATCTTTGCGATATCCTTGCGGGTACGGATACGCGACTTTTGATCGTGGGCGGAGCCGGAAGCCTGTATGTAAATCCGGAGCATACCGTTCAGGTAAAGGACGGTGCGGATTTCCCTGCCATGTTTCTTCCGCTTGCAAATGCGCAGGGACAGGAGCTTGAGGAACTTCGTAAGAGGAATGATGTAAAATGGACATTCATCAGTCCTGCCGGTGACTTCCAGGCAGACGGTGAACGCAGCGGCAAATATATTCTCGCCGGGGAGGAGCTGACGCTCAACAGCAAAGGTGAGAGCATTATCAGCTATGCAGACTATGCAATCGCCATGGTTGACGAAATTGAAAAGGGCAATCATATCCGGGAGAGAATCAGTGTAGTAAGAGAGTGATCGGCTATTGCTTGTAATATCTGCATTGACAAGTTTCTTTTCATGCCATATATTATAAGCATGGAGATTTTCATGCACAGCCTCAGCAACAATTCCTTCGGTATGGAGGCTGTTATGTGTCCGCCTGGATACATATTCACAATGCAGAAGGAAGGGAGATTAAGACAATGCAGATTACAAGCAAATTTACGATAGCGGTTCATATTATTACAGCAGTTGACTATTTTCAGGACAGTGAAAAGGTTACAAGCAATTTCCTGGCGGGCAGCGTGGGAGCAAATCCCGTGATCGTGCGGAATGTGATGGGATGCTTAAAAGAGGGCGGAATCATTGAAACAAGTCAGGGTAGAAGCGGCATAACATTAGCAAAATCCCTTGATGACATTACTTTTTATGATGTTTATAAGGCGGTTGATTGCATCAATGAGGAAGGTCTGTTTCATTTCCATGAGAATCCGAATGCTGACTGCCCGGTGGGAAGAAATATCCATAAAGCCATGGATGACAGACTTAGGAAGGTACAGATGGCGATGGAGGATGAAATGAAACAGATTACACTTGCCGGTGTGGTGGCGGATACCCGTCGGGAAATAATCGGTGAAGGGACGAAATAAAGGTGAGAAGAAAAATACTATGAAGAAATTATATGATGAGATGCCGAATGGGTATCTGGAAAGTATTCAGAAAGGACTGGGAGCCGTGCAAAGCTTTAGGAGACAAATGTCTTACGGGACAGGCTCTGCGGAAGAGCAGATCGGCCGTCTGAAAAGAGAAATCGATGAAGCAGATGCTGTGGTGATCGGGGCAGGTGCCGGTCTTTCTACTTCTGCCGGTTTTATCTACAGTGGAGAACGCTTCGAAAGATATTTCTTTGATTTTGCGAAAAAGTATGGGATTCGTGATATGTATTCCGGGGGATTTTATCCTTTCCCTGATGAGGAGACGCGCTGGGCATGGTGGGCAAGGAATATTTATTTTAACCGCTTTGTTGGTCCGGCGAAACCTGTCTATAATGAGTTGTTAAGCCTTGTGAAAGGGAAAGATTACTTTGTGATTACTACCAATGTAGATCATCAGTTCCAGAAAGCAGGGTTTGATAAGAAACGGTTGTTTTATACGCAGGGGGATTACGGGCTTTTTCAAAGTGTAAATCCGGCACTGAAAAAAACTTATGATAACGAGGAATGGGTTATGAGTGCGATGGAGGCACAGGGATTTGCTAAAGATGCACATGGCGTATTTCAGGTACCGGTGGATAGAGAATTGTCCATGCGTATTCCGGCAGAATTGATTCCGAAATGTCCGGAAGACGGATCGGATGTGGTCATGAACCTTAGGGCGGATGATTCTTTTGTGGAGGATGAGGGATGGAAGAGAGCCTCTGCAGCGTATTCTGATTTCCTGCGCAGACATGAAAGTCTCCATGTGCTGTATCTGGAATTAGGTGTCGGGGCGAATACACCCGTCATTGTGAAGTATCCGTTTTGGCAGATGACGATGTCTAATAGTAAGGCGGTATATGCCTGTGTAAATTACGGTGAGGCATTCTGCCCGGAAGAGATTGCTGACAGGAGCATCTGTATAGATGATGATATTGCAGATGTGCTTGATAAACTAAAATGACAACAGGATTCGTTCAGAAGGAAAATTTGTATCTTCAATTAGGAAAAATAGAAGAAATAGAAAATTACCGGCAAAAGAGTTTCGTATGCGAAACTCTTTTGTTATTGACAAACAACTGATTGGATAATAGAATGTGGTTTACCAACAGTTTATCGGAGGAAAACAAAAAAATGTACTCTTTATTACTTGCTGTAATATATTTGATATTCATAAGTCTCGGTCTTCCGGATTCGCTTTTGGGCTCAGGCTGGCCCACGATGCAGAGGGCGTTTGAAGTGCCGTCATCATACGCCGGATATGTTTCGATGTCGATCTCGTTCATGACGATCATTTCGGCGTTGATAAGTCCGCGGATGATCAGGCATTTTCATACGAAGTGGATCGTGATCGTTTCTATCTCTCTGACAGTCATGGGACTCCTTGGTTTTTCATTTTCGTCATCCTATGCAATGCTGTTTTTGTTTGTGGTGCCATATGGTCTTGGGGCGGGTGCGATTGATGCGTCCGTGAATCATTATGTTGCGAATCATTATTCCTCGTCGGTGATGAATTTTCTGCATTGCTTTTATGGAGTCGGGGCAGTGATCAGTCCGAATATCATGGCACTGGCACTAAGTCATGCAGGGTGGGATGAAGGGTACCGGTGGACTGCATATATCCAGATGATGATCCTGTTCGACTGTATCTTAACCTTACCGCTTTGGAAGCAAAATGAGAATAAAACTGAAGATGAGACGGGAGGAGAAGCAGGAATCAGAGAAGCTCTGAGGGTGCCCGGAGTGCTCCATACGCTGATCGCTTTTTTTGCGTATTGCTCGGGAGAGGCGACCTGCTTTTTGTGGACATCGAGTTATTTTGCGGGAGTGAAGGAAGGTCTCTCCGGTGGAATGATTGCATCATTTGGTTCGCTTATTTTCGGTGGTCTGATGCTCGGGAGATTGATATCGGGATTTGTA
>CADBMH010000124.1 GCA_902795705.1 uncultured Lachnospiraceae bacterium
CGGATTTAGATTCCCATGAGCAGATAAGCAGGATATTAACATTAGATATGCTGACATTGAATACGGACCGGCATTTTCATAATATTGGGGTTATTATGGATACACAGACAGGAGAATTTCGGCATGCACCGATTTTTGATAATGGAGCGGCATTTCTATGTAATTATACAAGAAATCCACCGTCTTTGCCGATAGATGATATCGATGTGCATTCCAATATATTTGGCAGACCTTTTTCCCCGGATTTAGAATATCAGGCTGTCTGCGCAGGGCTGTCCATGCGCTTTGATTTTAAAGGTATTCAGGATGAACTACTCTCTCATCCTGAACTCATAGAGTCCAGACCGGCTAAAATTTTAATGCATCAAATTGAATTATATCAGAATGAACCTGATTTAGTGTTAAATGAATAAAGGTTATTTGTTGATATTTGAATCAAAAAAGAAAGGAAAAGCATGGAATTAAAGAAATTAGATCTCAGGCTATCGGTTTGTAAGCTTTCATCGGAAAGTGAAATTGATCTGAGTAAGAGGTTTTATTTTATCGGGAAAACCGAGGAGGAAATTTCACTTGTATGTCCGACAAATGAGACACCTGAGAATACATTGGAACGGGAGGACGGGTGGAGAGGTTTTCGTATTCAGGGGATTTTGGATTTTTCACTGATTGGGATTCTTTCCAGGCTGTCTTCTGTTCTTGCAGAAAATCAGATAGGCATATTTGCGGTTTCTACCTATAACACGGATTATATTCTTGTGAAAGAAGAAAATTTTGAGAAAGCTATGGAAGTTCTTGAAAAAGAGGGATATACTGTTACATAGATTAAAAATAACAATTACGATTTTGTCAATGAATTTTTTCAAAATAAAATGAAGTGAGGGGCTTTGAATGAAAAAGTGACTGTGAATAGTAACATGTAAGACAATAGGAGATATAAGAATGCAGATTAGAAAATATGAGCAAAAGGATTTACCGGATATGCTTACGATATGGAATGAAGTGGTGGAGGAGGGCATCAGTTTTCCGCAGGAGGATGCTCTGGACTTGAAGACAGGGGAAGAGTTTTTCGGGCTTCAGTCCTATACCGGAGTAGCAGACGACGATGGGAAAATATTGGGACTTTATATATTACACCCGAATAATGTCGGAAGATGCGGACATATCTGCAATGCAAGCTATGCGGTTTCTTCGGAGAGCAGAGGGAAGCACATCGGAGAAAAGCTGGTGCTTGACAGCATCGAGCAGGGGAAAGCGTTAGGGTTTCGTGTACTTCAGTTCAATGCAGTTGTCGAAACGAATATCCATGCCAGACATTTGTATGAAAGGCTGGGATTTCAGCAGCTTGGCACGATTCCGAAGGGATTTCGCATGAAGGATGGACATTTTGAGAATATTTGTCCGTATTTTATAGAGTTGTCATGACAAAGGAGGAGAATTATGTGGAAGGATCTATCAGTACAATGGCAAATCGTATTAGAGGAGACATGGGAGGCGTTTAAGAATGGCTGTCTTCCTGTTGGTGCGGCGATATTTGACGATAATGGAGAGTTGATATTAAGGGAACATAATCGAAGCGAGGAGAAAGAAACCGTAAATTCAACGATAGCCCACGCGGAAGCCAATGCAATCCGGAGACTGGACAGTCATGCGGATTATGATGTACGAAAAATAGTACTTTATACCTCTATGGAACCGTGCCCGATGTGTATGGGAACGGCAGTGATGGGAAATATAAAGCATTTAAGATACGGGGCAAGGGATTCCTACTGTGGGGCAGTACATATGATGGATACCGAATCCTACATGAAGGGAAAGAAGTTGGATTATACCTATGTCGGCGGAGAAATAGAAAGCTATCAGATCATCATTCAAAGCTATTGTGAACTGGGACAGGCAGACAGCGGCAGCAGTGTGGGTGTATTGAATAAATTTCGTGAATCAAATCCACATGAAGTGGAAGTGGCAGAGAAATTTTTTGCGGAAAAAACCTTTGACCGTTTTGCAAAGGCAGGGAGTAAGTGCGAAGAGGTCTACGACTATGTCCTGTCCAATGTGTGAGTCGGGAAAGGTTGGGAAAAATGCAGATCATACTTGATTTATTAGAGGAAAGAAAAGATGCTGCCTACGGGGATTTTCAAAAAAAGCTGATTCCTTCGATTCTGCCGGAGAGCGTGATCGGTGTCCGGACACCGGAGCTTCGGAGGTTAGCGAAGCAGATTATGAAAGAGGAGTACCGGGAGGATTTTTTAAAGGAGCTGCCGCATACCTTTTTTGAGGAAAACCAGTTACATGGTTTTCTGATTTCGGAAATGAAGGATTTTGAGGAATGTCTGGCGGCTTTAGAGGAATTTCTTCCGTATATCGACAACTGGGCGACCTGTGACCAGACCTCACCGAAGATTTTCAAAAAGCGCGCGGAGGAGCTTCTGCCATATATTAAAAAGTGGCTTGTGTCAGAGCATACTTATACAGTACGGTTTGCAATCGGGATGCTGATGCAGCATTTTCTGGAGGAACGGTTTCAGGCAGAGTATGTAAACCTCGTTGCAGGAATCCGATCGGAGGAGTATTATATCAATATGGAGATCGCGTGGTATATGGCGACGGCTCTTGCAAAGCAGTGGGACAGCACGGTTCCTTATCTGGAGAAAAGGAAGATGGATAAGTGGGTACATAATAAGACGATCCAGAAGGCGAGGGAGAGCTACCGGATCACGGCGGAGCAGAAGGAATATCTGAAAGGTCTTAAGATGTAGGGGAGAATTATTAATGGAGTATGAGAAGAGCTATACCGGTCTGCTGATCTGGTTTGCGGCATTTACGGTTGTTACGACGCTGATCGGGCATTTTCCTGTTGATGAAGCATTAAAGGGTTTGATTTTCGGAAATGCCGTTTTTATTTTTATAGTGATCTTTACCTGGATGGTTCACAGAAACGGGCGAATTTACTGGTATCCGGGCATTACCTGCGAGCAGTCAGCAGAAGCGGGCTATGAAAAAAGACATGAATATGCAAAAAAACATTTCCAATGTGCCGGGATTTTTGCTATACTATACTTTGGTTATTCTTTTATTGCATTTTTTGCGGGGATTCCGTCCCGCATCAGTCTGGTGGTATTCTGCATAGGATATCTGGCAGTGTTAGTCAGGATGAAAAGAATGAAATTATGAGAAAGAGCACGAAGTGCGGGGCTTTGACTGGAAGAAGTGATTGTGAACAGTAACGGGAAAAGCCTGGGATAAACGGCAGGAAAGGAAAGAACGATGGGAAGAGTGATTGCGATATCGAATCAAAAGGGCGGTGTCGGCAAAACGACGACGGCGATCAATTTATAGGCATGTCTGGCAGAGAAAGAAAAAAAGGTTTTATTGATTGATATTGATCCTCAGGGAAATGCAACAAGCGGTCTGGGCGTTGATAAATCAAAGGTGGATCATACGAGCTATGAGCTGATGTTAGACCAGACGACGATCTGGGAAGCAATCACGCCCTCTGTCTGTGAGGGGTTAAGGGTTGTTCCTTCCGAGCGTGGTCTTGCCGGTGCGGAATTAGAGCTGATCGGTATCGAGGAAAGAGAATTTATTTTAAAAAGACAGGTTGATAAGGTGAAGAAAAATTATGACTTTGTACTTATTGACTGTCCGCCGTCTCTAAATATATTAACGGTCAATGCGATGACGACGGCAGATACCGTGCTGGTTCCGATCCAGTGTGAATATTATGCGCTGGAGGGACTCAGTGAACTTTTGCATACGATTGAATTAGTCAAAGAAAGACTCAATGAGAGCTTGGAGATGGAGGGTGTTGTTTTTACGATGTATGACGCCAGAACGAATTTATCGTTGGATGTTGTCGAAAATGTCAAGGCAAATTTGGAGTATAATATCTATAAGACGATCATACCGAGAAATGTACGGTTAGCCGAGTCACCGAGCCATGGCTTGCCGATTAATCTATACGATCCGAAATCCGTAGGAACACAGGGATACCGGAAATTAGCAGATGAAGTGATTGAAAGGAGATTTTGATTCATGGCGGTAAGAAGAGGACTTGGGAATGGATTGGATTCATTGATCCCAAAGGCAAAATCGGAAGGAACCGAAGGAAAAACGAAAACCATTACAAAAGAGGTCGTTAAAGAGACCGATAAAGTGGACATTAATAAAATCGAACCAAATGCAAATCAGCCGAGAAAGGCTTTTAATGAAGATTCGTTACAGGAGCTTTCGGATTCGATCAAGCAGCATGGATTGATTGAACCGCTGATCGTCAAAGAGGGAAAGAACGGATTTTTCCAGATCATTGCCGGTGAAAGAAGATGGAGAGCGGCAAAGCTTGCGGGACTAAAGGAGCTTCCGGTGATTGTAAAGGATTATACCGATCAGGAGGTGATGGAGGTTGCCCTGATCGAGAATCTCCAGAGGGAGGACTTAAACCCGATTGAGGAGGCAGAGGCTTACTTTCAGCTTATCAAGGTATATCATCTCAAGCAGGATGAGGTTGCGGAGCGTGTTTCCAAAAGCCGTGTAGCGATCACAAATACACTCAGACTTTTGAAGTTAGATGAGCGTGTCCGGTCAATGCTTATTGAAGATAAGATAAAAAGCGGTCATGCCAGGGCGCTTCTTGCCATCGAGGATCAGGACAAGCAGTACAGCACCGCTGTTCAGATTTTTGACGGAAACCTGAGCGTAAGGGAAACAGAAAAATTAGTGAAAAAGATCTTGAATCCGGTGGAGAAGAAAAAGGATGAGCTCATTGATGATGAGCAAATGAAGCTGTTATATCAGGATCTGGAGGAAAAATTGAAGACAAAGATCGGTACAAAGGTAAATATCAATCGCAAAAAAGAAGGCAAAGGAAGGATTGAGATTGAGTATTATTCGAATGAGGAGTTAGACCGTATTATTGAACTGTTATTGGAGCGGCAGTAGAAGCTTCGAAGCGGAAGGTTTTCGGACGGTCCGGCAGGGAGAAAATACCGGTGAAGGAGTATCGGCTTTATAAATTTTAAGAAGACGCATGGAGGTAGAAATGGATATTTTTGAAATGCTTGGGATTGATCTTGGATATGTCGTGCTTGGAATGGCAGGGGTGATTTTGATCCTGTTTATCCTGCTTTTGATCAGTATGATCAAAATACACATCATGAGGAAAAGATACAAGACCTTTATGGACGGGCAGGACGGCAAAAATATGGAGACGGCGATTTTGGAAAAGTTTGCCGCAATTGATACATTACAGGGAAATGTTTCTGATATTTATTCCAAAATTGAGGCGATTAACGGACAGCTCGTTACGGCATACCAGAAGGTCGGCCTGGTAAAATATGATGCGTTTAAGGAAATCGGCGGAAAATTAAGCTTTGTGCTTGTTCTTTTGACTGCGGAGGACAATGGGTTTATCTTAAATTCTATGCACAGTACGAAGGAGGGCTGCTATACCTATGCAAAGGAAGTGGTCGGCGGTGAGGCATTTGTGATCCTTTCCGAGGAGGAACAGCAGGCACTTGAGGAGGCAAAGGCAAATATCAGCTTAAAGAGGCTGAGACCTGCTAATAAATAAATGGCATGATTCATTAACAGCTCTCCAGAGCTGCTAATAAATAAATGGGGGAACGAATTGGTTACAGATAGTATCTATATCGGGATCGGGATTCTTTTTATGACGGTGATACCGGTTTGTTCTTATTATTTCGGTGGAAAAAGAAAAATACCGGTTTCAAGAATGTGGTTGTTTTTATGGACATTGATTTCTGTTTTTTTAGAGCTTTTGATCTATGGAAACAGTGAGCTGCTTCTTGGGTTTATCCTAGGAAGCAGCCTTTGCTATCTTTTGGTGGTGATGGGTGTGGCCTATTTGATGTCACCCGCTACGAGGATAGAGCTGCCGCCGGAAAGCAATTACTATTTTTCATTTGTATCGGTTGTGGTTTTAATATTGTCCACCGATTATCTTTTTCAGGCAAATGTCAGACTGAATCGGATCAACCGGATTGATGGGATTTTATTGCTGCTTTTGTTGTTTATTTTTCTTATTGCCGGATTTCGAAAATTTCCTTTGGAGGAGTATGTTTCTTTTGTGAAGGAAACAGAGCATAAGGGAAAAATTTTTGGTATTCATGTATTACTGACATTGAGCATTTTTCTGGGAAGTTATTTTCTGGTGAAGGGACTGATCGGGGTTTCTATGAGAAAAACATTCGGGTTTTCCGTGACCTCTTTTTTCATTTTACCTTGGATATCGAATGGAATTAATATGTTTGCGGGCAGGGAGAGAAGGGCGGCAGAAGCGATGGAGTTTTCTGCAACTACGGAGACCTTGTTTTTTTATTTGTTTGCATTTGCTTTGGGCGGGATCTGGTCACAGGTTCCTGTGTTCTATGATTATATCTATGCGTTTATCTTTTTTGCATTGATTCAGATTTTACTTAACTTTAGAGAGAAGGTGAACCGGAGTCTGGCGGGGAGTCTGATGCTGACAGTTTATATAGCATTTGCAGTGTGCCGGTTTTTGTGGTAGCCATGAAAATTTTTTTGACATAGTATATAAAACCATGTATAATCTAATTCAATAAGTGTTTCAGAAGTTTGGTGGATATATGAAAGAGAAAGGGTGATGATATGTTTGGGATTTACTTTGGGAAGTATTTGATGGAAGAAGGTTCGATTACTCGTGAACAGTATATTAATCTTATTGAACAGACGAAAAACAGTAAGGTGCAGTTGGGACTTCTTGCAGTAGAGATGGGACTTATGACAGAAGATCAGGCAGATGAGATTAACTTGATGCAGCAGAAGGAGGACAAGCGATTCGGTGATCTTGCAGTGGAGATGGGATATCTGACTGAGGAAGATGTGTCCGATCTGTTAGACAGGCAGGGCGATCCGTATTTGTTGTTTATTCAGGCATTGGTTGAAGGCGGCCTGATGACACTGGATGAGATTCGTGAAGAGCAGGTGATTTACCGGAAGGCAAAGGGATTATCCCTGCTTGATCTGGAGGACTTGAAAACAGGTGATGTAGACAGGATTACACCGATTTTTACAAAAAATGCGGGCATTCCCGGACCGCTTCGGGAATATGTCATGCTGACCTCAAGAAATATTGTTCGTTTCGTAGACCGCTTTTTCCGTATGGACAGGGCAGAGAAAATACCGCAGATTGAGGTTCCGAATATGGCTCTTCAGCATATTGTAGAGGGATATCCGTTCTATACAATCTTTGCCGGCAGCGAAAATGCTTTGAGCGCACTTGCACAGGCATTTGCGAGAACGGCGTTTGATGTTTATGATGAGGTAAACTGTACCTTAGATGCAACAAAGGAATTTTTGAATGTTAACAATGGTCTGTTTTTGACAGAGCTTAGCAAGAGCCAGAAAAAGATTAATCTGGACTATCCGATTGTGAAGGATGTTCCGACGATCATTTCCGCAGACCGCATGTACCGGATTCCGTACTATATTATGGACGAGAAACTGGATTTGATTTTGTGTCTGGAAGATGAATTTCAGTATAGAGAAAAATAAAAGCCTGAAAAGTGTATTCCGGGCTTTACATAGGTATTTTAAGGAGCTGCTTCATATATGGCAGCTCCTTATTTTATTCAATAGGAAACTTTGTTTCCTGTTTATTCAGAGGCAATGCTCCCAAACAGATTTTTCAAAGAATCCGGAAGCTTTTCTGCCTCAGCGGGAAGGACTTCGTTATTGATTGCCATTCCGCCGTTAAAATCATCGTGGTAGTCTTTTACGCTTTCGTTGATCGACAGCATTTTCTGATCAAGAAAGGTGATGATATTGGCGCATTCCTTGAGCTCTTCGCGAATGCCCTCCGGGGCTTTCCCTTCGAATTTATAGTAGATTTTATGCTCTAAACTTGCCCAGAAATCCATCGCGATTGTGCGGATCTGAATTTCCACCTTTGTATCGATGACATCCTGAGACAGGAAAATAGGAATCGATACGATCATGTGATAGCTCCGATAGCCGTTTTCTTTTGGTTCCCTGATATAGTCTTTGATCTGCAGGACAGTGACATCATCCTGCTTTGCGATTGCCTCGGCGATCCGGTAAATATCGGAGGTAAAGGAGCAGATAATACGCACCCCCGCAACATCATTGACATATTTGATAATATTTTCAACGGTCAGTTCTTTTCCTTTGATACGGATTTTTCTGGCGATGCTCTGTGCCGATTTAATGCGTGAAGTGATATGCTCAATCGGATTATACTGGTGAGCCAGTTTAAATTCATTATTCAATATTTCTAACTTTGTAGAAATTTCTTTTAAGACGGCATCGTACAAAAGAAGTGCACGATTCCATTCTTCTTCCTCGTCATAATACAGAAGTTCTCCCATAGGTACTCCATTCGTTTAATTAAAATTATAAATTTTGTTAAAAATCGTATATCCGCCTTTTATAAAACCAAGACCTGCCTTTGACTTAAACTGTAAAAGACCTCCGAATTTCTTCCTGGAGATAATACGATAAATTTCCGGATTTTTATCTTTCAAATAGTTCCAAAGCTCCTCTCTTTTTTTCAGACTTTCCTCCGAGCCGTCCTTTACTAAAAAGACGGAGCTTACGATCATCATCATGGAAAGATATTGTAAAAGATAATTTTTCAGTTTTTCACTGTGGATATTTTCATAATCAAAATCATCGATCATAATTTTGGTAATCTTGATCTGCTGGTCGATTCTTCCTATCATTACGGTTTCATTGACGGACTGGTCATCTCTTCCGATGTAGTAACGGTAGAGATCGGTATTTAAATACACTAATTTCTTTGCAGAGTTTAATGGCATAAATGCAAAAATATTATCCACATAAAAAGTGTGCTCCGGGAGCTTCAGGCCAGAGGCACGCAAAACCTCCGTGCGGTACATCAGAGCGTGCATTAAAAGATTATTTGTAATTTTGAAATGCTTTGCTTCGTCCCATGTCAGGAATTTATTTGGTGTGAAAGTCCCTTTGTAATGAATGGATTTATGTCTGTTCAGGCTTGGTTTTTCATAGACATAATTTGTAATGATCAGATCCAGAGGAATTTCATTTTTATTAACATGGTGAATGAGACGAAGTACCTTTTTCAGGCTTTCCTTATCGAACCAGTCATCACTGTCGAGTACCTTAAAAAACAGGCCGGTCGCATGAGCGATGCCGGTATTGACTGCAGAACCATGTCCGCCGTTTTCCTTGTGGATCACCCGGATGATATCGGGATATTTGGATTCGTATTCCTTGCCGATTTCCAAAGTCTTGTCAGTAGAGCCGTCATCAACGATCAGGATTTCCACATATTTTCCGCCGACTAAAGCAGTTTCAATGGCATGATCCATATAATTTTGTGAGTTATAACAAGGTATCGTAACCGTTAATAATTTTTTCTCCTCCATTAGATTCCCCTCCATTGCATTGTGAATATAATCATGAAATGATTATACTACATATTTATGAAATAGACAAATTATATTTTGGGTGAAAGAGCACGAAGTGCAGGGCTTCGAATGGAAGAAGTGACTGTGAATAGTAACAGTTGTCTTTTATGAGAAAAGTCGTTATACTTATGGCAACAGGAAATATTCAGATAAAGGAATGTGTGCTTGAATATTTTGCGACGGAAAAGGATTTCTAAAAGTAGCTTATACGGAAATGGGGGAAATATATGACAGAAAGAGAGCTTGTGAAAAAGGCGCTGGAAGCGAGGGAAAAATCCTATTCGCCCTATTCGGGGTTTATGGTCGGAGCGTGTCTGGAGGCGGAAAGCGGGAAGGTTTATACCGGCTGTAATATTGAAAATGCCGCCTATACACCGACAAACTGCGCAGAGCGTACTGCTTTTTTTAAGGCAGCCAGCGAGGGGGAACGGCGATTTAAGAGAATTGCGATCGTAGGAGGGAAAAAAGATGGGGAACTGGATTTTTGTTCTCCATGTGGTGTATGCAGGCAGGTTATGATGGAGTTTTGTGAACCGGAAAGTTTTCAGATCATCCTGGGAAAATCAGAAGAAGAATATAAGGTTTATACTTTAGAGGAGCTGCAGCCTCTTGGTTTTGGCGCTGCA
>CADBMH010000125.1 GCA_902795705.1 uncultured Lachnospiraceae bacterium
ATATAAAAAAACGCATTTTTTTATTTTGCATTCGAAAAAGGAAAAGGGGTAGGTCAACATGGAAAAATCAAACAAAAAGCAATTCATTCTATTCGGAGTCATCATCGTCATCGTTGTGATCGCGGTACTGATCTTCCGTTTCATGAGCGGAGTTTCTCTGTACAAGGATGAACATACGACCGGCAATACCAGCGGAAACCTTTTAAACGGCGGACTTTTCTGTGAAGTAGACGATACAATCTACTTTGCGAATCCAATCGATAACGGCGTGCTATACTCCATGAATCAGGATCTGGAAAAGATCAAACGCGTCAGTACAGATAATGTCAGCTATTTAAACGGAGCAGGTCCTTACCTGTTCTATACCAAACGAAATGACAAAAAAACCGTAGATTCCGATGCGATCATGCAGCTTAGCAGCACCGGTCTTTATCGTATGAAAAGAAGAACAAAAGCCCTTGCCACCTTATATAAAGGACCGACACAGGTAGCATGTCTCTACGGAAACAATGTATATTATCAGCATTTTGATCCAAAGAAGGGACTTCTCCTCTATAGTGCCAAAATCGACGGTAAGGATGATAAACAGATTCGTCCGGAGCCTTGTGCCCCGACTGCGATCGACAACGGCTATATCTATTACACCGGCATGAATGAGGACCACTACATCCATATGATCAGCACCAGCGGTGGCGGTGACACCGTGCTTTACGGCGGCGGTGACAACCCGGATGCCAACTGCACCGGTCTTTCCAAACAGGGAGATTACCTTTACTTTTTAGATATGTCGGAGGATTACGCGCTCAAAAGGATTCCTGCAGACGGCAGCTCCTTCGCCGAAACATTGACCGACAAACATATTGCCACCTATAATGTCAGCCCGAATGAGGATGTCATCTACTGTCAGGTGGATAACGGCTCTGAAAACGGTCTCTATGAGCTTGATATCACGACCGGAAACCTGAATCCGATTGCCAGCGGCAATTATAACTATCTTCACCTGACAAAGGATTATCTGTTCTATGAAGAATTCGACCAGAGCAAGGTCTATGCTATGAATCTGGCAACCAATGTTTCAAAAGAACTGGAACTTCCGGACGGAAAGAAGAAATGATCCGCAGAATCATAATGCTGCAAGAGGAAAGTTTGAAAATTCAAGCTTTCCTCATTTTATTATAAAGATCAACGATTCGTTCCCCACTGACCGGATGTACCGCATACGGCGCAATTTCCCGTAGTGGCTCCAGCACAAACAGCCGCTTTGTCATCTCTATATGCGGTATCGTTAAATCCTCCGTTTGAATGACCGCATCATCATAGAGCAGGATATCCACATCGATCGTCCTTGGTCCCCAGTGGATGACGCGCTCTCTTTTTAAAGCTGTTTCAATCTCTGAAATAAGATCTAAAAACTGTTCCGGTGTACGAAGGGACTTCACATAAACGGCACCATTCAGAAAGTCCGCCTGTTCCGTATATCCGACAGGCTCCGTTTCTATGAAGGAAGAAACCCGGCATACCCTTGTAAGCCCGTCCTCCCCTAACATCCGGACTGCCTCATTCAGATTTTTCTCCCGGTCTCCCATATTTGAGCCGATTCCCAGATAGATGTCATGCCATTTTCTGCGAATTTTCACGGAAACCGTTTCTAATGGAAGTCCGATCGGTGCCCATGGCTTTTTCACCTCTACCTCGACCGCCTGAATCTTAGGAAAAGCAAGCAGTAATTTCTTTGCCAAATGCTCCGAAAGAGACTCCAAAAGCTTAAAAATCTTAGCGGAAGCCTCTTTCTCAATCAGAGCCGCAGCCTTTGCATAATCCACAGACCTGCTAAGGTCATCACTTTCTCCTGCCGAAGCTGTATCGCAAAAAAGGACTGCAGATATGATAAACTTCTGCCCCAATGTATTTTCCTCGGAAAGAAGTCCGTGCTTTGCAAAAACCTCCAGCCCCTGCACCGTAATCTGATCATAATTTGAATAGCTATCCATCCTTGTTCTCCTCCCTGGAAAAAAGAGTTCCGGTCTATGCTCCATATATCTATAAACAAAATATAAATAATCCAAACTCATTCATGAACCGTGATTACATTTTATCATTTTCATATAAAATTGACAATCAAATACGCCCTATGCTATTTTAGAATAAAAACCGTCACCAAAAGGAGAATCCGAATGAATCGAAACGATATCTTTGTCATATACGGAACAACTCTGTCTGCTATGACAGCCGAATTACTGGAAAAGGCAGATTTAAAGGAACAGATCCTAGAAAAGGCAGATGCTTTGGGGATCAAGCCATCTGGAATGAAGATCGGACTGAAGCCGAATCTGGTCGGTGCCATCCCTGCCGAACAAGGTGCCACCACGCATGTGGAGATCGTCCGGGCACTTGTCCTCTATCTGCAGGCCGAAGGCTTCCGGAACCTTTTAATCTTAGAAGGTTCCTGGGTAGGCGACCGCACGGAGCGTGCATTTAAGAGCCTTGGCTACGAAGCTCTCAGCAGGGAATACCATGTTCCCCTTCTGGATACAAAAAAAGACCATTTTATAAAAAAGTCTTACGAAGAAATCGAAATGGAGATAAGCAAAGCTGCATTATCACTTGATTTCCTGATCAATCTTCCGGTCTTGAAAGGTCACTGCCAGACAAAAATGACAGGAGCCTTAAAAAATCTCAAGGGCATCATCTCAGACAATGAAAAGCGGCACTTCCATTCTTTGGGATTACATAAGCCGATCGCTTATCTAAATAAACTGATCTGCGCTGATTTTGTGCTTGTAGACGGTATCTGCGGCGACCTTGATTTTGAAGAAGGCGGAAACCCCGTTGCCATGAACCGGATCCTCTGCGGACTTGATTCAGTACTGATCGACAGCTATATTGCAGATACCATGGGATATGCCCCGGACGACATCGGCTATCTGACAATAGCAGACAAAATCGGGGTAGGCAGCAAACACTTAGAACAGGCAAATATCTTAGAACTGAATCAGGATACCACGAAAACAAAACCCTCCTCCTCCAGACGCGTAAGGAAGCTTGCTGAATATGTGGCAGAACGGGATGCCTGCTCCGCCTGCTACGCGAATCTCATTCAGGCACTGGCAAGACTGGAGGATACCGGAAAGCTCCACGGTATGGAAAAACCTTCCTTTGCCATCGGACAGGGTTTTCGCGAAAAAAAATCCTGCACCGGTACAGGTGCAGGCATATCATCCGAAAATAGCTTTTATCAAAAATCATGCATCGGAGCCGGAAACTGTACCCGCAGCTTTTCCCGCTATGTTCCGGGCTGTCCGGTACGGGCTGCGGACATCCTTTCTTTCCTGTCTGACCTCTAAGCAGATGACCACCGCAGAAAAGAAGATGAAAACAAGCCCGAAAAGCACACCATTAAGTCCCCAGATCCGGCTGGCAAGATAGGAAAAGAGGACACCGATATGAAAGCATAAAAGCGTCATTCCGAAAAACCTCGTCTTTTTCAAATGCTTCTGGTCACCATCTGCCAGATATTCAAAAAAGGAAGTGGAAAACTGCCTGAGATTATTCGTGGAAAATATACTGGAGCTTAAAAATCCCTCTGCTCCCTTGAAGCTGTTCCACTGAAATGCCATACTCAGAAATACCGGAGCCAGAAAAAGATAATCACTCACTCCCCTCGGCATAGTATATAACAGCAAAATCGTTATCGTGTTTAAAACAACGCTGCAAATATGTAAATTCCACTTCAAATATTTCGGAATAAAGATTGTAAGTGCAAAGCCCGTCAAATATAATAAAAGATCAATCACACGGAGCATCACATCCGAAAAGTCTGTTCCAACGAGTCCCATGACCAGATGGATCATATTTGAGGTCTGTGCATTCCCAAACAGTTCATGATGATTCAGGAGTGCATAACCACCTAAAAAGCCTCCCACCGCAGAAACAGAAAAATGGACATAGGATTCCACATTCTCCTGCCGCATGATAATCTCTCCTTTCCGGCTTTGTTATATCGCCTGAATTCGTGTTGTTAAAGTAACAATCCATTCTCTTATTACTTTACAAGCCGCACGGTTTCTCTGGCTATCGCAAGCTCTTCATTCGTAGGCACTACCCATACCGGAACCTTACTGTCCGGTGTTGTGATCATAAGCTCTTTTCCGCGTGTGTTATTTGCATCTGTGTCTATAACCACACCAATAGCAGACAATCCCTTTAAGATCATTTCTCTGACCTCCAGATTATTCTCACCGGCTCCCGCCGTAAGAGCAATCGCATCAGCACCGCCCAGTGCCATATAATACGCACCGATATATTTTGTAATGCGATAGACCATAACCTCTAACGCATTCTTTGCATCTTCATTTTCGCTCTGCATTGCCTCCACCAGATCACGATAATCATTTGAAAATCCGGAAAGACCTAATGCACCGGATTCTTTATTAAGAATCGTCGTCATCTCCGATACGGAAATATTTTCTTTATTACAGATATACTCGATGATTGCCGGATCGATATCTCCGGAACGGGTTCCCATCACAAGTCCCTCAAGCGGCGTCATCCCCATACTGGTATCGATGCTCTTTCCATCCTTTACCGCAGAGATGCTTGCTCCGCTTCCAATATGGCAGATAATGAATTTCGAATGCTCCAAAGGAATCCCCGTAAGCTCGGAAAGCCTCTTGGAAACAAAGCTGTGGCTGGTTCCGTGGAATCCGTAGCGACGCACACCGTACCTGGTATAATAATCCTTTGGCAGACCGTAAAGATATGCCTTCTTTGGCATCGTCTGATGAAAAGCCGTATCAAACACAGCGACATTCGGCACACCAGGCATGACCTTCTGGCAGGCGCGTACACCTAAGATATTCGCCGGATTATGTAACGGTGCCAGATCATTACAGGTTTCGATTTCCTTTATCACATCCTCTGTAATGACCACAGAGGAAGAAAACTTCTCGCCTCCATGCACCAGTCTGTGTCCTACCGCATTGATCTCGCTCAGAGATCCTAAAACACCGATTTCTTTGTCCGTCAGTGTATCCAGAACCAGCTTCAATGCGACCGCATGATCCGGCAGCTCTAACTCCTTCACATGCTTTTCGCCGTCTTTTTTATAAGTAAGCATCCCGTCAACTTCCCCGATTCGCTCACAGATACCAGATGCACCGGCAATCTCCGTCTCTGAATCAAAGAGCTGAAATTTCAAAGATGAACTTCCACAATTTACTACTAAAATCTGCATATTCTTATATCCCTCCATCCAAATATCATTCGTGGACTATTTTACTCCTTTTTTCAGGAAGTTGCAATAGAAAAGCCCGTACAGCTTTGAAACCGCTTTGAAACTCTATATTAAGCACAGCCCTTTAACGGCCCTCCTATAGCACAAAAGTTTAACTCCCAATCAGTACTTCCTTGCCCTCAAAGGCAAATCCGTATTTGCGGATGTTCTCTCTTGGAAAACCGAGCGCCACGAGCTCCGCTTCATAATCTTTTTCCTCAATCTGCTTTAATGCCGCCTTTACCGTTTCTTTCAAATCCTTTTCTTTCTTTTTCTTTACCTTAAACTCCATGATATAGGCATTGCCTTCCTCCTTCGGCCAAATCATCACATCATACCGCCCAAAACCGCTCTCTCTGTTCGACCGGATATGATACTTCTCAGACATATCGACCATCAAGCCTAATACAAGACCATGATAAAACCGCTCCGGCTCTTTTCTTGACGGATTTTTCCCGGTATCAAAGGAGCTGAATACAATCTCACAAAGCTCCTGTAAAAATTCATTCATTGCCTCCTCATCATCTGCCAACAATGCCTTAATGAAGTTATTGTATTTGTCATCGCTCTGCTTAAACCATTCCCTCACCATCTGCCGGAACATGATCCGCACTTCCTCATTGGTCAGCTTTAACTCATAAAACGGTTCCCGTTCCTCTAAGCTCTTTGCATCTGTCTCATAGGAAATCACCTTCAGATAACCGGTCGCCAGAAGAAGGCTCCAGATTGCCTCCTCATTTCCATCCAAACGGTTATATACGATCTGTTCATCAATCGGTTTTGTAATGATTTCCCTGTTTAAAAGCTTTTCAAAGGTAATCTTAATCTCCGGACTCCCCTCTCTGATCAGCTTCCCGACTAAGCTGTTTGAGCTTGTATTCGCCCAGTAAGCACCCAGCTTCTTTTTATCCAGATAGTTGATGATCGACCATGGATTATAAATATCTGTAACTTTCCCAAAAGTAAAACCATCATACCACCTTTTTACTTCTTCTTTACCTGCCATGCCCTGCTCATCCATTGCCGCAAAGACCTCTTCCTCGGTAAAACCAAAGCATGTCGTATACTTATCGGAAGTCGTTGTCACGACCTCAAGATTATTCAGGTCAGAAAAAATGCTTTCTTTGCTTACTCTTGTGATTCCTGTCAGTACCGCCTTATCCAGATACGGATTCGTCTTAAAGGTCGCATTGAACAGACCGCGGATAAAGGAAGTGAACTCATCCCAATAGCCGCTCACATATGCCTCCTGCATCGGAGTATCATATTCATCCAGAAAGATCAGGACCTTTTTGCCGTAATGCTTATATAATAGTTCAGAAAGTGTATGAAGTGCCGTCTTTGCCTCCTGCTCCGATATATTCCGCATTTTTTTCCTTACAGATTCCCGTTCCGCTTCCGTCAGCTTTTCTGACTCTGCTAAAAATGCATAATTATTATATAGTTGCATAATTATTTCGCAGATAGAATAAACGGCATTTTCATAAGTAATATCCTTAACTCCGGCAAATGTCAGGCTAACCACCGGATACTGCCCGGCCAGCTTCCGGTACACTTCTTCCTCCCAGATGGAAAGTCCCGCAAACAATTCCTCCTGATTCTCATATTTGTTCGAGAAAAAGCGGTCAAGCATACTCATATTTAAGGTTTTCCCAAATCTCCGCGGGCGGGCGATCAGTGTCACATCATCCTTGCTCTCCCACCATTCCCTGATAAAATGTGTCTTGTCCACATAAAAGACATTCTCTTTGATAATCTTCTCAAAATCCTGAATCCCGATTCCCACTGTCCTTGCCATAGGTAAAGTCCTCCGTCATTGCTTTTTTCCCTGACTCTCTCTCCATTATAACAAAAGATGCCAGAGAAAAAAACCATTTCATGCGATTCGCTGCAAAAAACCGGAAGAAACATATAGCACACCCATATTCTCTATCTAAAGCAAATCCAAAAAACTGCCGAAAAAAGAAAAGTAAAATGACTTAGATAATTGCGAAACTCTCAAATTTCTACATTATGTTGTATATATTGCATAAAATATAAAAACAGACTGTTAGAAAAACATCGGTACTTACA
>CADBMH010000126.1 GCA_902795705.1 uncultured Lachnospiraceae bacterium
AAAGGAAAAATAAAAACGCCCTGTTGCAAGCCTGCAATAGGGCGTTTTCCTTTGCAATGTTCCGTTGTAAAATCGTAACATATAAATACTATTTAATAGTTTTTTTTCATTGTCTTTGCTTGTTTTCCTTTTGTTTCCTTTACTGTGATCTTAAGCTTTTTCGGCAATTTCTTCTGGAAAGTCAGGGTAATCTTTCCGGTCTTATTTTTTGATGCTTTTATAGTAAGCTTTTTAATTTTTTTGATCTTTTTCCCTGATTTGTAAGAAACCTTCTTAGAGAATTTGATCACTATTTTTGCCTTTTTCTCGGAAAGAATCACGATTTTTTTCCTGCTGCTCTTTACGGACAGGCTTAATTTTAATGGAGTTACCTTGTTGTCGGATTCGTTTTTATTGTCAGTCTCGTTTTCTTCATTAGAAGAATTGCTGCTATCTGAAGTATAGGTTTTTGCTTTTTCGTTGATCGTTTCCTTTAAGGTATCTAAAATATTTATTCTTGCCTTGGCAAAGGAGGTTAAAGTAGATCTTACGCTCTTTGCAGTACCCACCTGTCTGGAGATATCATTTGTCCTGCCATTGTAGGATTTAGACATATAGCGGTTATAAAATTGCTCGTACAGCGGATCGTAGGTATCTGCGAATTTATCTGCAAGAGCGGAAGCAGTCGCGGGACTCGCTGTTTTTGCGACTATTTCATCCAGCCGGTTTATAAATTTTGCACGAAAATCACTGTTGGACATAAAGTAGGCAAAGGTTCGTATGATAATGACACCGGCATGACTCTTGTCATCCGAATAGTTCAGATCCAGCAGATCTTTTTCTTTATTTAGTGTATTATCATTTGCCTCTGAGGCACCGCTCCAGCCGCCGAAGTCCATATCGCACAGGGCGAAGCGCCATCTTCCGTCTCCATATGGATTGGCAGAATCCGCATTTTCAGGTGTTTTGGTAGTGCGCCACATATACCAGTTTTTACCCGGCCAGTCCCATTTGTTATTGATCCAGATCTCTGAAGCAAAGTAGTCCATGCAGGTATCCGGATCGACGAGCTTTGCCAGAGCCTCGTAGTCCTCCTTTGCAACACAGGAGATATGCGTGTCGAAGAAGTTTATCAGATCCTTCATAAAATAAGTCTGATTTTCTCCTGCAGGAAGCAGATCCTCTCCGTCATCAATCTCATAGCCGATATCCGGATTGGCTTCATGATCCCCCTTATAGGTAACGATTCCGTAATCCGTTTTGTCGATGCCGTGGTGTTTTTCTATATAATCATCACCCAGATCCTCCTGCAGTACATAAAGTCCCCAGTATTCCCCATCCAGATATACGATGCAGGCACGGGATGCCAGAACATCACAGCTTAGCTCCGCAAATAATGTCTGCCAGTAGGTATTCCGGTATTTGGCAAGAAATGCATCATTTCCACCGTTTCTGACAACGAGCTTTTTATATTTTGCTATTGGCTCTCCTTTTTCATCCTTTGCAGCACCATGAAAGAAATCATAGTTAAAATTTTTTTCTCCGTTTCCGTATTCTTTTCTGGCATAGAAGCGAAAGCTTTTTTGCAGATCAGAACGGGAGTAATTGCCCTGAATGCGCAGTCCGCAGTCCTGCTGCAGCTTTACCTTTGTTTCACTGCCGTCGCTTTCGATATAGTCGATATGCGCCGGGCGTTCCCAGTCTTTGCCCTTTTGTGTATAGTTTGCAGCAAGGTTTCTGGTAACATTGACGATGGAGCTTGATAAACCGTATGCCTCTGCAGCCGCCTGGAAAATATTTCCCTTGACATAGATTCCTTTTTCTGCATCAAAGAGATTTTCATAATCTGTCGAAACAGAAATGATAGAAAGCGGAATGCCGGCTGCCTTTGCGCTGTCTGCTATACCGGCTATATGCTCTTTTATATCACCGACAAAATAGGTATTTGTTGTGATAAAAGAATAAGCGGCAGATGCTTCATCATAGGCTGCAGCACGGACAACAGTGGCTTTATCCACATTTTCTTTGTCCGGTGCGGCGTATTTGTCACCGATTACCTTATTTGTCCTGTCCCATCTGGAATAAGCATTGTCAAACTCTGCAGGATCCACAGCGGTAACATAATTTTCAGCATCCTTTCGATCGGTGATGGTCAGTGCGGAAGTATATTCCAGGCGTTTGCTGTTCTGCGGATTTGTCGGATCGGATCCATCCAGTGTATAATAGATCTTACAGCCGGTATCCGCAGATAAGGTCAGGGAAAATGCGGATGCATAGCAGCCGGTTTCGGCAGCTTCGCCGGTTTCCGTGATACTCATGCGTGGGGCAGCCGGCAAAGAGACGGTATCTGTACCGGTGTCAGCGGCCAGTGCCAAAACCGGGTGAAACAGATTATTCGGACCGGTGGTAATGAGTCCATATGCGAAAAAACATAGGGCAGATATCCCGATTCTGTAAAACAGACGGGAGAGAGTTACTTTTTTCATACAGTTCCTCCTTTGAGTGATATTTTTTATCAAATAGCTACTTATAAGGTAGTATACCATATTTTTTGATGAAAATATGGTAATTTGCACCCTTTTTCTATTTTCTGTCGTTATGTATTGTATAAATTAATTGTGATCAGTAACTTTATAACGGAGTTACAGCAGATGGGAGGAGAGATTATGGGGAATTTTCAGGAGAAACAGAAATCCGGCTTTTTTAGAAAAAGACTTATGATAAGCGTTGTGCTTGTAGTGGTTTTGGTTATGGGTGGACTTTTTTTCATAAAGCCCGGGCATTTATTGGAAAGGATAGCAGCAGTCGGGAAAAATGATATAGAAAATCCGGCTGTTTCTTATCCGGAGCTCTATCGTTCTGTGAAAGGATACTATGAGACAGGGCATATCGAGCGGGGATTAGCGGGATTAAATGCTTTGATGAGTGCGGGCGGAGAGGGAGTTGATCTTTTCGTATCGGAGGATTCCGGGAGTGCTGAAACGGCGGCTATGAGTACGGCAGATGGCGGGGCAGACTATTCGGATACCGATATGCAGGTGGAAGGAATTGATGAGGGAGACCGGATTTTGACAGACGGAGAATATATCTATACGCTGGAGAATTTCGGAGAAGGAAAACATGAAAATGATCATAAACTTCATATCATTCAGACAACCGGAAAGGAAACAAAGGAGATCTCACAGCTTTTAATAGAAGCAAAGCATTCAGATGATCAGTATACGGCTTCGGCATATCAGGATATGTATCTGGATTCAGAACATAAGAAGCTGTACCTGATCACATGGGAGCAGGTGTGGAATAAAATGGACACCGAAATTTCTGACGATGAGGATACAGTGGAAGGAGACATGGAGGAAAAAGAGTCCGGGGAATCTCTTTCAAACTACTATCCTTCTGACAGTAACGGGAAAACGGCAGTTCAGGTGATTGATATCTCGGATGTCAAATATCCCAAGGTGATAAATACGCTCAGGCAGGATGGCGAGTACAAAAATTCCAGATTCGCTGACGGATATCTCTATCTGTTTTCCGAATATTATGTTGCGAATGCCGGAAAGCTGATGAAGGAGAAAAAGCCGGAGACCTATGTGCCGAAGGTAAATGAAAAAATAATAAAGGAAGAGAATATCACGATGCCGGTAAAAGAGGAGAACAGTCTGTATACGATCATTACCTCTTTAGATGTGTCAGAGCCGGAGGATTTTTATGATACAAAGGCAGTGTTCAGCGGACATGAGGTCCTGTATATGGGACAGAATAATTTCTATCTGACCAGAATCCTGCTTGATGATGATGTCGTCTCTGAGATAAAAAACGGGACTTCGGAGTATCCTGCCATTCCGACCAGAATCGCAAGATATCAATATAAAAAAGGAAAAATCATGCTAAAGGCAGTCGGGGAGATTACCGGGGAGGTTAGGAATTCATATGCGCTTCATGAATATAAGGGGAATTTGTGTGTCCTCTTTATGAAGCATGGGAAAAAACGGATGAACGGACTTTATGTACTTAATAAAGATCTAAAGCAGCTCGGAAGGATAGAAAATCTGGGGGCAGGAGAAGAAATACAGTCTTCCTTCTATGTCGATCATATGGCATATTTTGTGACTTATCAGACGAAGGATCCGGTTTTTGCAGTTGATGTATCGGAGCCTGAGAAGCCAAAGCTTATGTCAGAGGTATCATTGCGCGGATATTCGGATTATCTGCATTCTTTCGGAAAGAACCGGTTAGTCGGGCTTGGATATCAGGAGGAGGAATCGGGAGAGGACGAGGAGCACATAACCAGTACGGTGAAGCTGTCCCTGCTCCATATTGATGATGAGCAGAAAATCACAGAGAGCGATACAAAGCTTATGAAGTATCAGGAGTATATCCGATTATATAATAGAGATCACAGAGAGGTATTTGTCGATGAGGAGCGGGGGCTTCTAGGGTTTTGTGTTCATATGTGGAATGATGAATCCGGAAAATACAGGTATCTTCTTTATCAGCTGCAGGGAGAAAAGCTTGTGCCTGTCTGGGAGGAGCAGATAAAATATCCATGGTACCGGTGGGACAGTCCGCTCAGAGCCGTAAGGATCGGGGAGGTGATCTATCTGGTGGCTGCAAATGGGACGGTTTTGGTACATTAAAAACCTTGATTTCAAACTGCTAAAAAAATCTGCAACACTTTTTATGACTTCTGTGTCTTATTTTTAGAGGGGGAAAAATTCGTTAACTGTAAAAACTTTTTTAGGAGGAGATTATGACAAACGAAGAATGGCTTCTTGTGGGGCGGGCAAAGGAGGGAGATGCGCATGCCTTTGCGAAGCTTTACGAAAGATATTATAAGGATTTATACTATTTCGCGCTTTCCTATATGGGGGAAGAAGCGGCTGCGGAGGATGCGGTCAGTGCCGGTGTATTAAAGGCATATGAAAATCTTTGTATGTTAAAAAAGACAACGGCATTTAAGTCATGGCTGTTTAAAATTGTGGCAAATTCATGTAAAAACAGTCTGCGGGAGCGCGGGAAAATCATACCGGTGGATTTTCAGGCTCCGGATACTCCTTATAAGCAGGAAGCAGAAGAAGCGGATTATGTTTCCGCGGAATGGAAGGAAGTTCTTTCTGCTCTGTCTGATAAAGAGCGGCTTGTCATTACCCTGACGGTTTTTTCGGGGTATTCCTCGGCAGATGCGGCGAAGATTTTAGGAATGCGTGCAGGTACCGTGCGCTCTTTAAAAAGCCGCAGCATTGAAAAATTGAGAGAACTGATATAGAAGGGGTGGAGGGATTTTAAGGATTCATGACAGGATTTTTGAAAAACTTCCATAGAGAGCTTTAGAATGGAGGATTATTATGAAAGAAGTTAAAAAGTGGATGCAGGAGCAGATGCAGGATACAAAGATTCCGGATTCTTTATCACCGGAGCAGATGGAAAAGAAGATCACTGACAGAAAACAGAAAAGCAAAATCCGTTTTATCGTACCGAGGGTTGCGGTGGCTGCCTGTGTGGCTTTCGTGGCAGTCGGAAGTGCAGTGCTTGTCAATATGGGTGGAATCAGCGGGACGAAAGAGCAGAGGAATTCGGGGACGCAGATGGAAGTGGCTGATGCGGGAGTAAGGTACGCAGATCTCTATCAGTCCGTAAAAGGGTACTATGAAAAGCAGGAGTCGAATTTGAAGCAAAACATTTATGCGGTGAATGAGGATATCGCTGCCACGGAGGACACAACCAGTACAGGGATCATGGCACAGAAATCAATGGACGCAGATTCTTCTGCAGACAGCTCCGCGAGTAGCGCTTCCTCTGATTATTCGAAAACAGATCTGCAGGTAAGCGGCGTGGATGAGGGCGATCAGGTTTTGACGGACGGCAAATATATCTATACCATAGAAGCGCCGTATTCAAAGAATAGCTGCTATCTTCATATTCTGGATGCAGGAGAACGGAATCCGAAGGAAATAAAAAAGCTTACGATTGAAATGGAGCATTACTGTGACATGTATCTGGATTCTGAGCATGAAAAAATATATCTGATTGGATGGAAGGAAATAAGGAAAGCATCTTCTGTAAAATCTTCTGAGCAGGAGGAGAATGACGGCGATACGGCGGGATACAGCATGGCGTACAGACTTCCTTTTCACGGGGTTACTACGGTGTATGTGGTCGATATTTCGGACAAGAAATATCCAAAGGTCATAAAGGAACTGTCACAGGACGGATTTTATAATAATTCGCGGCTATCAGACGGATATCTTTATCTGTTTTCTTCCTACTCTGTTCGCGAAAATAATCCGGATGATATCAAGGAGGACGATCCGTCTACCTATGTGCCGTGCGTGAATGGAGAGGTTATGGAGGAAGGGTGCATTGTTATGCCGATGCAGGTGGAAAATGATATGTATACGGTCATCACCTCGCTTGCTCTTTCTTCGCCATCTGATTTTTGCGAAAAGGAAGCCGTTTACGGGGGACAGGATGTCCTATATATGAGTCAGTCCTGCTTCTATCTGACAAGAAGCATCTATCCACATGAGGAAGCTTCAGAGGGGCTGGTTTCCAATATTAAGGATGCTCTGTCGTTTGAAAATACGATTAAAACAAAAATCTGTAAATTTGAGTATAAGGACGGGAAAATCAAGATGACGGCAGAGGGAAAGATTACCGGAGAGGTCAGGGATTCTTATGCTCTGCATGAATATAAAGGAAATCTGTGTGTTGTCTATACGAAGCACGGGAAAAAGACGACAAATGGACTGTGTGTACTGGATAAGGACTTAAAGAAGGCCGGAAAGATCGGAAATCTCGGCGTTGATGAGGAGATTTATTCTTCCTACTACATTAAAAATATGGCATATTTTGTAACCTATCGGACGACTGATCCGGTCTTTGCCGTGGATGTCTCAGATCCTAAGGAGCCGAAGCTAAAGTCAGAGCTGAAGCTGCCGGGATATTCGGACTATCTGCATTCCTTCGGGGAAAATCAGATGGTAGGCCTCGGATATGAGGAGGAGACGGATAATGAGGGAATCTGGGAAGCGAATCATATCAAAATTTCGATGTTCGATATTGACGAAAATCAGGTCGTTACAGAAAGCTTTCGGGAGGTATTTGATAACTATAATACGATGGATCTGCAGAACCATGATCACAGAGAGGTGTTTTTAGACGAGGAGAGGGGACTTCTGGGATTTTTAGTATATCATGGTGCAGATAATGTATTCCGCTATTATCTCTATGAAAAGCAGGGGACTAAGCTGGTGCCGGTTTATAAGGAAAAGTTAAAAGAGTCCGATACCACGAACGATTGCTTCCGGGGGGTGCGTATCGGAGATGTGTTCTATGTCGTTTCTGATAAGGGAAGGGTGAAAAGCTATGATCTGGTTAAAAAGACTGCTTTAAAAGAGGAAAAGAACGAAGCAAAAATCAGCGAAAGCGAATGCATCACCATTTGTCAGAATTATTTAAGAGATCATGCAATCGAGGAGATCGAAACAATTACGAATATGGAAGAACCAGAGGTTACGGCCGTGGAAAAGCTGCCGGAAAGTTATTATGAAATATCTGATGGGAAGGGAGAGGCACCGTACTTTAGGGTGATTTTTCATACCACACAAGATGAATTATTGGGCTCCATTGACTTTTTTGTTGACCAGACCGGTGAAGTTATCGGGCAGAATTGGAGAGAGTAAGGGGGGGAAAGAGCAGTATGAATACGATTACAGGTTTTTTCACGGTAAATGCCGGTGAGAAACGGGCATTTCAGGTCGGAAACCGGGTGACGGCGAAGGTTGATCAAAAGTATACGGTATCAGCAGAAAAGCTTGCCGAAGAAAAGGCATTCGAGGAAAAGAAGCCAAATGATGTAGATTACTTTAAAACATTGTGTAAAAAATATCCTTCTGCATCTTTTGGAGTAGAGGATCGTTCTCTTGAAGCAACGGATCCTGATTGGTTGCCAAAAAGATTTTCAGGAAATTCCAGAGAAATTTAACAAGTTTATGGAGTATTATGTGGTGTTGAAATTGACATCAATAGAACAATACCGGCGAGGACAGTGAAAATAGAAAACGGTAGTGTTAGTGATTGCATTTTTTCTGCATCGTGGTTATAATATCTTTAGTGACTTTTGCCAAAAATGAAGGGAGGGTTAAAGATGTCATATTCAACAGTAGAGAAACAAATCCATTCTGTTCCTGAAGAATATTTAGACGAAGTTGCTGAATTTATAGATTATGTTCTTTTTAAGGTAAATAAGAAAAAGTCGGCAGATATTCCAAATGATACCTCGGGGTATTTTGGGAGCATTACAAAACCGATTGATGGTTTGGAAGCACAGAGAGGTATGCGGGATGAGTGGGATTGATTTTTTAGCAGATACTAATGCGGTATTATATTTTCTATCCGGAAATGAGTGTATGAAACCGTATATTTCCTGTAAATATGCGGTTTCCATCATAAGTGAAATGGAGTTGTTATCATATCCGAAGATTACAGAGGAAGAAGAGAAAAATATAAAAGGGTTTCTGGCAGATAGCATTCTGTTACCTATTACAAATGAGGTAAAAAGGAAAACGATAGAACTTAGAAAGAAATATAATATCAAGCTGCCGGATGCCATTATTGCGGCAGTTGCTATGGAAAATGATTTGACTTTAATAACAGCAGATAAAGGATTTGAAAAGCTGGAGAAATTGAAACTTACATTGGTTGTGCCGGAAATTAATGCAGAAAATGACAAACAATAATTTTATAATGTTCTAAGAAAACAAGCCATTGTGGAGAAATCCATGATGGCCTGTTTTTGTTACACAAAAAAGATCAAAAAGTGAGGGGATATCCTGTGGCAACTTTAAGGATATGGATGTTATGAGTTTGATTTTTTATCGCAAATCTGATAGTATGTAGCGAAAAAGCAGACAAAGACAACGGAGGCATGCTATGTATAATATAGCGATTTGTGATGATGAACCGGAGACATGTTCGGAAATAGAAACCTATATTGCAGATTATTTATATTTCTTCAAAACAGCAATATGCGATGGAGCTTTTTAAAACCAGACCGATGGATTTTTTAGTCAAGCCTCTGGACAGGGAGAGGGTTATACGGGATTTTCTTCAGGCACTGAAAATTATTGATAAGGGCAATCATTTTTTTGTATTTCAAACAGGGCATGTCATGCAGAAAAGAAATTATAAGGATATCCTATATTTTCAAAGTGATAATCATAAGGTGAATTTAGTGACGACAGAGGGAGAACTGAATATTTACGGGAAGTTAGACGAGGTGATTTCTAAGATAGAGGATACCGGTTTTTTCCGGATTCATAAATCTTATTTTGTAAATTCGCTGCATGTAATAGAATATTCGCTTGACCAATATATAAGCGGTGGAATTGATACGATGATTTGATCTGTTTGTGGTCAACAAAAAATGCCGGCACGCCGGTCTTCAGTTATATATCCGTGATATGATCAGAAACGCTTCATAAACTTTATGATATGAAAGCTCGCTGTTTCTATATATAGAAACAGCGAGCTGACTTTTTGCTTGATTTTTTGAGGGGGAGCTGTTCAAAACCTTTACTCCCTTCCCAAAAGAAATGCCTTCTGGTTTAATGCTTCAAACTTTTCCGGGACACATTCGGTGATGGCTTTCTGCCATTTTTCAACCGGAATCTCATCAAAGTATTTGGAGAGCCGTCCCATTAAAACGATATTGACTGCCTTTGAGGAACCTGCCTGTTCTGCAAGGGACAGGCAGTCCATCGCATCTACATTGATGCCTAAGTTTTCCATTTTTTCGGTCAGGTTCTCCGGATATTGCATGGCTCCGGTAATCACAGGCATCGGATCGATCTGCTGCGTATTGACGACAATCCGTCCGCCCTCCCGTAAATATTCGACATATCTTGCTGCTTCTAAAAGTTCAAAAGAAACGATAAAATCTGCTTCTCCTTTATCAATGATCGGAGAATACACCTTTTCGCCAAAACGGACATAAGTTACGACACTTCCGCCGCGCTGGCTCATGCCGTGTACCTCCGATACCTTTACATCATATCCTTCCGTCAGGAGCAGATGACCTAAAAGCTTGCTGGCTAAAAGCGAGCCCTGTCCGCCTACTCCGACGATCATTATATTTTTTGTCATGGTAGAAAATTCCTCCTTTTATCTTACAATCCTGTTAGATGATTGCGAAACTCTCAAATTTCTACATTATGTTGTATATATTGCATAAAATATAAAAACAGACTGTTAGAAAAACATCGGTACTTACA
>CADBMH010000127.1 GCA_902795705.1 uncultured Lachnospiraceae bacterium
AGGTTTGCGTTTATTGATGGCAATGAGCCTGTTGTTTTGTTTCTTGTGGACTACATAGCCATGATGGGATTGTACACATTTGTTGGATATTATCTGTCAATGGCTCTTAAAATGACACCAAAAGGAAGAAAAGGATAGAATTGCAAATAAACTGTTTTTTTTGTATCGCAAAGTACGTTCGACCTCGGTGGGTTTCCATTTGCGCTACATACCACCCAAGCCAGCACCGCCTCTGCAACAGCTTTCCTGCGCTTCAGTAAAAATCCCCTCGCTGATTATGCAGTATGCGAAACGAGCGTCCGACAAAATTTCTCATCAAGACACCATCTTCCTGTCTTTATCCACAGATACGACTGATGAAGTCAGAAAGGAAGTCGAATCAGCCAAAATCAGAAACGCCTAAAACCATCCAGACGAACACAGCGATACATCCGTCAGAGACCCCGTAAAATCAATAAGTATCGGGCAATACAGCCAACCTACCATGACCTGTCGATATCGTGTCGGCGGGTCTTTTTTAATATTGAAAATTAACGTTTATACAATTAAAACAGTCAATGAAATTTAATTCAAAATTGATGAAGTGAATTATGATAGAAGATTATGCAATAGTACAGAAAATAGCTGAAAAGAGGAGACTTAATCAAAGTACTGTATAGACAATTAGGTAATTGCGAAACTCCGGAATAGATTATGCGCAATCTAAGTAAAGGTGACTGAAATGGACTTTTTTGATGAGGTCATTGTTTTAGGCGCGCTTTAATAAGGCAATGTCTTTATGAAGTTGGTAAGTCCTACGCAATAAGAGGTTTTAGGCTTCGAACGAATTCAAGGCGTTTTATTGTATCGGCAAGTATAACGGTGATCAGTTGTGTTATACCAGCAAGGATTAAGTCAGCATGAAAAAACAAAAGCAAAGATAAATCTAAATGCAGGCTTTACACTGAGAACTAAAGGGAAAAAAGCCACTGTTACATGGGGCAAGGTGGAAAAAGCAGACAGATATGTGGTCTATGCAGCTTACTGTACAAAGAACTCTGTCTACAAAAAGATAAAGACATTTGATGGTTCTAAGAACACATATACATTTACCAAACTTGATAAAAAGAAGATAGATAGCAAGAAAAATATAAAATGTTATGTGGTAGCTTATCGTAAAATTGATGGTAAGTATGTAAAGTTGTCGAAGAGCATCGTCGGACATGTGGCTGGCTCAAGCAGTAAGAGATATACGAATGTTAAGAGGATCAAGCTTTCGGTAAAGAAGATTGATTTAAAAACGAAAGGGAAATATACGATTGAAGCTATTATCATTCCGGAAGATTCAAAGAAAAAGACTTTGAATCATGTTGCCAAATTCCGCTATGCATCATCTGATGTCAGCGTTGCTACGGTGAGCAAGAAAGGAAAAATAGTGGCGAAAAAGAAAGGAACCTGCTACATATATGTATATGCCCAGAACGGATGTGCCGCAAAATTGAAGGTGTCTGTTAAATAGAAAACTGAGATCATAGAATAGAATTGCTTTTGAAAAAACATTTTCGGATATATATTCGAGGATGTTTTTTCTTTTTTTATATTTTTTTCTTGATATAGCACGCAATGCGTGTTATGATAAAGGTGATAGGAAAGATATACGATGTCATCATCGGAAAGGAGGGCAGAATGGCTGATAGCAAGACTACGGGAGCAAAGGACGAGATTAAGAAAATGCGTAAGGAGGCAGGCATGACACAGAAAGCCTTCAGCGAGTTTTTCGGAATCCCGGTAAGGACCTTGCAGGACTGGGAGGCAGGTGTGCGGACACCACCGGATTATGTGGTGAGGCTTCTTCCCTATAAGCTGAATCTTGAATGGGATTACGAGAATAACAGACCAAAGGATTTATCCTAAAGACAGTTGCAATTTCAGAGTGACGGTGCACTCACAGGGGAATGATCTTATGTGAATGTTAGTTATTACCGACAGTAAAGCCTCTATGGAAGAGCGATATATACGAGAGGCGTGATGTCCGAATGTGAGCTGCGTATCCTATGAATTATGGAAAGGCGGCGATTTATATGAAAAAGAATACGAATTTAAGGCTTGTACTGGCTGTACTGGTAGTCGGGTTGGTGTGGAGTGTATTATCTCCCTTATCGGTAGAGGCGAAAGCAAAGATCCGATTATCAGCGAGAAGCAAGAAACTGTCGGTGGGGCAGGAATACACCTTGAAGATGAAGGGAATATTCCGACGAGGAAAGAGACCGGTTTATGGAACAGATTTTTTCCGAAGATAAGAAGGAGGGAAGAAAGGGAAAGTTCAAATATATGCAGCAGAAGGGAGAAGGCTATCGTGTCGCTGCGGTACTGGATGCCGGATATGTCAATATGGATACTCTGATGATGGCAGGTATCGGAGAATGTTTATGCGGAGGGGGTTCCGGAGGATGTGAAGCAGATTGTTTGTATTTTACTTGACAACGTACTAAAACATGTGGAAAATAATGGTAAGGTAATATTATCCGTTGGAGAAGAGACAGAGCACAGGGGCTTAAGGAGCATGAAAAAGCCTGTTATCCATGTACAAAATACAGGTGAGGGGATCAGGGAAGAGTCACTTCCGTATATTTTTAATCGTTTTTATAAGGCAGATACCTCAAGACAATATGAAGAGAACAGCTTTGGTTTAGGACTTGCGATCGCAAAATCCCTGACGGAAAGAAATCATGGAAGGATCCGTGTCATATCCGGTTCCGGTATGACGGAGTTTACAGTAGTACTGCCGGCAGCAAATCTGGAAAATTATCTGGATACGGCAAAGAGCGTTCTCTGGGTTACGGCAGATACCGTGGAGGATATGGTAGAGCAGGGGGATTTTTCTGAGAGAATCTTAGAGTATCTGACAAAGGAGACGAAAAAGCAGGAAGAACAATTTGATGAAAACTATACCGGGATTTACGGATATATTCAGGGTGAATATCTGGACGGACTCGGCTGGGAGCCGGATGAGGGATATGAGCCGACAGAAAGAGACTGGTACATTGCGGCTATGAAGGCAAAGGGGGAGACGACGATCGTTTCACCCTATGTAGACGCGCAGACCGGAGCCGTGATCATTTCTGTCAGCAAGCTGTTAGAAAATGGGATAGATGTACTGTCCTTAGATGTGCATCATGAGGAATTTTTTACGCAGTACCGTGAGTTGACGGATAAGATGAAAAAAATCATAACATAAAATAAAATTTTATGTTATTGTGAATTGATACATGAACTTAAATTAAAATTATAATTAAATATGGAGGAAGTCTATGAAAGAATATTATAATTTCTATTCGAAGGATGACAGGAGGACGAAGCTCCATGGAGTGAAGTGGCTGCCGGAAGGAGAACCGAAGGCGGTGCTGCAGCTCTGCCACGGAATGTGTGAATATGTTGAGAGATATGAGGAGTTTGCCGCATTCTTAAACGAGAAAGGCTTTGTCGTTTTCGGTCATGACCATATCGGACACGGGGATTCTGTAAGGCAGGAGCGTGAGCGGGGGATTTTTCATACCTCAAAGCCGATGGAAATCTGTGTGGAGGATATCTTTTCGAATTATAAAATTGCAAAAGAAGAATATCCGGGAGTTCCGTTTTTTATACTGGGACACAGTATGGGCTCCTATCTTCTCCGTGCTTTCCTGACCTTGAAAGCTTCTGAGTTACAGGGACTTCAGGGAGCAGTCATTATGGGGACCGGAAATGTGGAGCGTCTTACGGCGACTGCAGGGCAGGGGATATTAAAGGTGCTTGCCGGGGCAAAGGGCTGGGATGCATGTGTGCCGTTTGTCGCAAAGCTCCAATATAATAAATCCTACAAGGGCTTTTCGACAGACGGAACGGAGCCGGAAAAAAGCTGGTTATCTACGAATTTGGAAAGTGTGCAAAAATATTATCATGATCCAAAGGATACCTTTCCGTTTTCCCTGAACGGTTACAGGCTGCTCCTTGGGGTATCAGCCTTTGCAAGCAGGGAGAAAAATATTGCGAAGACGGATAAAAAACTGCCGGTACTTTTCATTTCCGGTCTGGAGGATCCGGTCGGAGATCTGGGGATCGGGGTAAAAAGGACCTATGATAAGTACAAAAGAAACGGAATGAAGGATGTCACACTCTGCCTGTGCAGGGGAATGCGGCATGAGCTTTTACAGGAGATGAAACGGCAGAAGGTGTTTGATTATATCTATGAGTGGATGAAAAAGAGGATGCTTTGAAAATTTATAGAAAAAATGATAAGATATGTTATACTATAAAGAGTTAGTTTTATACGGATGAAAAAAGTAGCAGAAGATATAGCAGATGCTATAAGAGAGGAGCGTAAAGAGAGTTGGTAAATGAGGGAAGCATAGAAAATAAAAGGGATTCTTCAGATAAACCGGAGTTGGAACGATATCTTTCGCCTGCCGCCGTATGGGCATTGTCGTTTGGTTGTGCCGTAGGCTGGGGCGCTTTTGTGATGCCTGGAACTACTTTTCTGCCGGATGCCGGACCGCTAGGCACGGCTCTTGGTATTCTGATCGGGGCAGTGATCATGTATATTATAGGAGTGAATTATCACTATCTGATGAACCGTTATCCGGAAGCTGGCGGGACACTTGCCTATACGGTTCGCACCTTTGGGTATGACCACGGGTTTTTGAGCTCCTGGTTTTTAATCTTAGTCTATGTGGCGATCATCTGGGCGAATGCATCAGCGCTTACGCTGATCAGCAGAAATCTGTTTGGTTCGTTATTTCAATTCGGGTTTCACTATCAGGTTTTAGGATATGAGGTCTATATTGGCGAGGTATTACTTTCTCTTACGGCAATTATAGTGACAGGGACACTCTGTATGTATCTGAAGCGTCTGGCGGTCGGAATGCAGGTTTTGTTTGCCGTGCTTTTGATTATAGGTCTGATCGTATGTTTCTTTCTTGTTTTTACATCGGGTGGTGCTTCTGTACATGTGGCACCGGCTTTTTCTGAAAACGGGAAAATGCCTTTGGGTCAGATTGCTACGATCATAGCGTTGTCGCCATGGGCATTTGTCGGTTTTGAATCCGTGTCGAATTCTACTTCGGCATTTCGTTTTTCGGTAAAGAAGTCAAAACGGATCATATCGGCAGCTCTTTTAACCGGAGCAGTTGCCTATATTGTATTGGCACTTATCGCGGCTTATATACAGCCTGCAGGATATGCAAGCTGGTATGAATATATTTCTGATCTTGGAAAATTATCCGGACTGAAGGGGATACCGACCTTTTATGTTGCCGAAACCATGATAGGAAAGGTGGGAGTATTGCTGCTTGGTGTTTGTGCGGCTGCCGCAATCTTCACGGGACTGATCGGAAATTATATTGCTGCCGGTCACCTGCTTTTTGCAATGGCAGAGGATCGCATCCTGCCGGAATGGTTCGGAAGGTTAAGTAAAGATGCAAGCCCGAAAAATGCACTTTTATTTTTAATGCTTATTTCCATTCCGATTCCATTTCTGGGACGGACTGCGCTTGGGTGGATCGTAGATGTGAATACGGTCGGAGCGGCAATCGCATATGGCTATACTTCCGGAACCGCGTTTGCCGATGCAAGGAAGGAGGAAAATAAGAAGATTCAGATCACAGGATTGATCGGTCTTGTGATGTCGGTGATTTTCTTTTTCTATTTCATGGCATGGTCTGCAGGGGCGATATCTACGGAGTCGTATCTGATTCTGGCTGTCTGGAGCATATTGGGATTTATGTATTTCCGGTATGTATTTCGCAGGGATGAGGAGAAGCGGTTCGGAAAATCCACTGTAGTATGGATCGGACTTTTGTTTTTGATCTTCTTTACCTCTCTTATGTGGGTGAAGCAGGCAACAGACGATATGACGAAGGGATTAGTGGAAAATATCAGTGAATTTTACGAGGAACGCAATCCGGATTCCAACCCGGAGGATCTGGCGGAAACAGAGGGGTATCTGACAGACCAGCTGCTCAAGGCGGATTACATATTGACGAGAAACAGTATCATACAGATGGTTCTTATCATTGCAAGTCTGGGAATCATGTTCAGTATCTATTCTACGATTTCAAAGCGGGAGAAGCAAATGGAGGTAGAAAAGCTGTCTGCTGAGGAAAGTGACAGGGCAAAGACGGTCTTTCTTTCTAATATGTCTCATGATATCCGTACACCGATGAACGCAATCATCGGTTATACAAATCTTGCAGAGCGGGATGATGTTTCTCTGGAAGAAATGAGGGAATACATCGGGAAGATCAAGGGATCGAGTCATCATCTTCTGGCACTGATCAATGATGTTTTGGAGATGAGCCGTATCGAAAGCGGCAAAATGGAATTAGAGCCGGTAGCCGTGGATTTGAAAAAGGTGATCGGAGAGGTGAAGGATCTGTTTGCAACACAGATGTCAGAGAAGAATATTGATTTTCGAGTGGATGTTTCCAATGTGAAAAAGCCTCTTGTATATTGTGATAAATTCCGTTTGAACCGGGTTCTTTTAAATCTGATCAGCAATGCATACAAGTTTACAACGGAGGGCGGTACGGTCACGGTAACTGTATGGCAGATCGAGAGTGAAGAAGAAGGGATTGGCAGATATGAGCTGCGAGTCGCAGACAGTGGAATCGGAATGTCGGAGGAGTTTGCTGCAAAGGTATTTGAAGCCTTTGAACGGGAACATTCCTCTACAGAAAACGGAATACAGGGAACTGGTCTCGGTATGTCCATTACAAAGAGCATCATAGATATGATGGGCGGTGAAATCTCTGTAAATACGGCCCCGGATCAGGGGACGGAGTTTGTGGTCCGGATTGCTCTGGAGCTGCAGGATGAGCAGGAGATTTCTGTGGAAGAAGAAGGGGTAGAAGCGGAAAAGGAAACAGAAGCAGAGAAGCGTAAGTTAGCAGCAGATTTCAGTCTGATGCGTCTTTTGTTAGTTGAGGATATGGAGATCAACAGAGAGATTGCCGTAATCCAGCTTGAAGGACTTGGTTTTACAATCGAAACGGCGGAGAACGGAAAGGAAGCCTATGAGATGGTTGCCGCATCTGCTCCCGGATACTATGATGTGGTACTGATGGATGTAAAGATGCCTGTGATGAATGGCTATGATGCAACAAAGGCAATCCGTGCTCTTGATGATGACGGTCTTTCTAAGGTTCCGATCATTGCGATGACTGCCAATGCATTTTCAGAGGATGTGAAAGAGGCACTTGATGCCGGCATGAATGCCCATGTAGCAAAGCCGATGGATATGAATGTTTTGGAAAATGTACTGAGGGAAGTGTTAGAAAATGAGTAAGATCGATTTTAAACCCGGCAATATGCTCTATCCGTTGCCGGCGGTTCTGGTAAGCTGTGGAGATATCGACGGGGCTTCGAACCTTCTTACGGTCGCATGGGCGGGGACCATCTGTACAAATCCTCCGATGCTTTCCATCTCCGTTCGTCCGGAACGCTTTTCCTATTCGATGATCAGGGAGTCAGGAGAATTTGCGGTAAATCTGACAACAAGGGAACTGGTTTTTGCAACGGATTTTTGCGGTGTCCGTTCCGGCAGAGATATCGATAAATGGGAATATTGTCATCTGACAAAGGAGAGGGCGGATACGATTGCCTGTCCTTTGATAAAAGAGTCTCCGGTGAATATTGAATGTCAGGTTACGGAGATGAAGGAGCTTGGTTCACATCATATGTTTTTGGCGAGGGTTACGGCGGTTCATGCTGATGATAAATATATGGATGAGCATGGAACCTTTCATTTGAATGAAAGTGCACTTATTACCTATTCTCATGGGAAATATTTTACTCTTGGGAAGGAAATCGGACATTTCGGATATTCTGTACAGAAAAAGGGTGGGACAAAGAAAAAAAGAAAGGAAGGGAAGAAAAAAATATGACGAGCAAGGAAAGAGCAGCACTAAAATCGGAAGCAATCAAGCTTGACAGTATTTTTCAGATCGGGAAGGCGAGTCTGACACCGGCACAGGTAGAGGCAATCAGAGATGCACTTCGAGCAAGGGAGCTTATTAAGGTTAGTGTGCTGAAAAACTGTGAAGACGATCCGAAGGAATTGGCGATTCTTCTTTCAGAACGGACCGGTTCTGAGGTCGTACAGGTGATTGGGAAAAAAATTGTTTTATATAAAAAGAATTTGAAAAAGGAAGAGAAGAAGAGACGGGAAGAAAAGCAAAATAAGGCAGGAAAAAGGGGAATGAAAAAGGATATAAAAACGAAACGGAGTGGGAAAAGAGCTTGAGAATAGGGATTATGGGCGGAACATTTGATCCGATCCATCTGGCGCATCTTGAAATGGGGCGTGAAGCGAAAAGGCAGAAAGAGTTAGATGAGATCTGGTTCATGCCTTCGAATATTCCGCCACATAAGAGCGGTCAAAGGATTACAGATGCTATGATTCGATATCATATGACGGAGCTGGCGGTTGCAGGTATGGAGGGATTTTTGGCATCGGATTTTGAATTAAAGCATCAAAATACCACATATACAGCAGAGACTCTGGAGCGGCTTAGCGGCGAAATGCCGGAGAATGATCTTTTCTTTATTTTAGGGGGAGATTCTCTTTTCTATTTAGAGCATTGGTATCATCCGGAGAGGATTTTGGCACAGGCGACTGTTTTGGCGGTGAGCAGAGACGGAGCAACCGGCAGGGAAATGAGAAGGCAGGCTGAGCTTTTGATGAGGGACTTTGGCGGAACGATTGAAATAATCGACATGAAGCGAATGGATATCAGCTCCCGTATGATCCGGGAAAAAATAAAGAATGGGGAAAATGTAAAGGAATATCTGCCAAAGACAGTATATGATTATATTATGGAGCATGACTTATATCATTGAGCTGCAAAAGCAAACAGGATTTGCTTTATTGCATTCACAGCATGAGATTATAGTATGCAGATGATTTCCGACAGAAAGTCTTTATGGAGGATGAGATGAAAACAGTAGAAGAGTTACAGGAAGAATTGAAGCTGGTGTTAAAAAAGAAAAGGTTTAATCACAGCGTAGGTGTACGATATACGGCACAGAGCATGGCAATGAAATTTGGTCTGGATATTGACAAGGCAGGAACAGCAGGAATCCTGCATGATTGTGCGAAGTATCTTTCGGATGATAAAATGCTTTCCGAATGTGAAAAATATAAGCTGACGCTGAGTCCGGCAGAAAAGCTGAAACCCTCTCTTTTGCATGCGAAGGTGGGGGCAGTGTATGCAAGAGAGTTTTA
>CADBMH010000128.1 GCA_902795705.1 uncultured Lachnospiraceae bacterium
TATCATTTTAGTATATGGCCTGCTGAAATATACGCCACTCGGTGTCTATGCACTGGTGGCAGGGAATGTGACTTATCCGCTTCTTGTCTGCTTTTTAAACGGCAGATCCGTGCGAAAGTATACAGGGAGGAGACAGGAAATTGTGACGACATTTTGTGTGCCGCTCATTGCTTCATTTTTGATGGGGATTGCCGCCTATCTGGTCTATGAGGGATTATTTCTTCTGACAAGCCGGATTTATATTGCAATTTTTCCGGCAATTGCCGTGGCGGTATTTGTATATTTTGCATTAGTGTTAAAGCTAAAAGGACTTACAAGACAGGAGCTTTATGAATTTCCGATGGGACGCAGAATGTCCGTATTGGCGGACAAGTTGCATTTGTTATAAACAGGGGTTATTTTGTGTAAAAGGTACAAAGTTTGAAATTTTCGTGCGGTTGTCGCAGCAGGGGGTGTAAAAAATGAATCTGATTACGCGTGAGGCAGTTCGGGGGATGGCATCATCGGAGACTGTATTTTACAGGGGGATGCGATATTATGCAGCGCATGCTGTATCAAAGGTGACATGGAGTGAGGGAAGCAAACAGTACCGCGCTATGGTCAAAGGTGGAAGCCAGTATCTGGTAACGATTTTCATTCCGGAGGATGAGGAGATTACCTATACCTGTAACTGTCCCTCCTTTGTTAAGCATAGCGGAGCATGCAAGCATGTAGTGGCGGTACTTCTTTTTATCTCGGATTATCAGCAAAGGGAAAATGCCGCTGAAAATAGTGAACCGGACGAAAAGACGGCATATCAGATCATTCAGTATTTTCGCAAACGGGAGTACAGAAGACTGACTCCGAGCTATTATCATATTGATTTGAAGCTGCAGATTCCGGGCTTTATGGGACAGCAGGATGCCAAGGCATATCTGACATTTTATGCCGGTCAGAATAAAATGTATAAGGTTTCCAATACAAAAAAATTTATCCATGATTATTATTATGAAGAAACAATCCGTCTAGGAAAAGAATTTTGCTATATACCGGGTGAATGTGAGTTTGATGATGCTTCAAAGCCGCTTCTTGAATATCTGACAGAAATCTATGAGGTACAGAGAACACTTGGAAAAACATATTATTCAAATCTGTTTAACCGTCAGGATTTTGTATTGTCAAAACGTATGCTTGAAAAGGTGCTTCATCTTTCAGCAGGAAAAAGCTGTAAATTGAATTTATACGGAAAAGAGTATGAGGGGGTGCGGATTTTAGAAGAAAATCCTCCTCTGAAGGTGGACATTGAACTTCAGGATGATGTTTTGACCTTGAAAAAGGATTTGTCAGGTAACCTTTTGTCGCTTGCAGATGACGGCAGTATTTTGTTTTATGACAATACACTCTATCTTCCGAAGGAGGAGTTTATCTGTAACATTTTGCCGTTTTATTCGACCTTATTCCATAGTGAAAAGGAGCATTTGGAGTTTCACGGGGATAGTAAAAATGAATTTATTGAAAAGGTACTTCCTGTGATCAAAAAAACAATGGAGATCACCGTGCCGGAGAAAATCCGGAAAAATTATGTGGTGGAGGTTTTGGAACCGAAGCTCTATTTAGACAGTTACCACTCAAAGACGAAAACCTATATTCAGGCTAAGCTGGAATTCACATATGGGGATTATAAAGTAAATCCTCTTCGTGGATTCTCGTCCGGCAATGTGATTTTAGTGCGTGATAAGGAGGAGGAAGAACGTCTGACCAGAGTTTTGTATGATTTGAATTTCAAGGTGGCAGACGATCATTTTCTTTTGCGTCATGAGGAAGATATTTTTGCGATGATGACAGAAAAAATGTCTATGCTCACAGAGAATTTTGAGGTATTTTATTCGAAGGAGTACAAGCATAATTCTATCCGGAAAATAGGACAGGCAGGGGGCACTATACGGATGGATACCGGCATTAATTTTCTTGAAATGGATTTAGAATACAGTCAGATCCCGAGAGAGGAGTTGGTTGAATTTTTTAAGGCAGTCCGCTTAAAGAAAAAATATTACCGGTTAAAAAGCGGTGCTTTTATTGATTTAAATGCAAATGTAAAGCAGACGGAAATGCTCTCTAAGGTGCTGGAAAGCGGCGAAGTGTTGGAAAATGGTGTTTTGCGGCTTCCGAAATATTCTGCGCTCTATCTGGATGAGATCATCCCGAAGGGAAATAAAATCAAAAAAGAAGAATCCTACGAAAAGCTGTTGCAGGATATTCATTCGCCGGAGCGTATGAATTTTGAAATTCCCGAAAAAGTAACGGCTGTGTTAAGACCTTATCAAAAGATTGGCTACTATTGGCTGAGAACTTTGGCATATTACCGGCTTGGCGGAGTTTTGGCAGATGATATGGGGCTCGGAAAAACCTTACAGGCAATCCTCTATATGGCATCGTTTCAGGGGGGCTTATCTCTTGTGGTCTGCCCGACTTCCCTTGCCTATAACTGGCAGGAGGAGTTTGAGAAGTTTGCGCCGACGATGCGTACAAGAATTATAAACGGAACCCCGCAGGAGAGAAGCAGGCTCTTGGAGGAACCCTATGATGTGGATGTGTTGATTACGACTTATCCGCTTCTTAGGAAGGATGCGGCATTATACAGAGAGATTGCATTTGATCATATGTTTATTGATGAGGCACAGTTTATTAAAAATGCATCTTCTTTAAGTGCAAAAGCCGTAAAATCGATCCGGGCAGAACACCGGTTTGCACTGACCGGGACACCGATTGAAAATACATTGTCTGAGCTGTGGTCCATTTTTGATTTCGTGATGCCCGGCTTTTTTCCGAAGTATCATAAATTTAGTGATATCTATGAAAAACCGATTGTACAGGGCGAAGATGAAGAACGTATGAAGGAGTTAAAATCAAAGATTCGTCCGTTTATTTTGCGGCGGATGAAAAAGAAGGTATTAAAAGAGATACCGGATAAAACGGAAAGTATGCGTATGGCAGAGCTGACGAAAAAACAGGAGAAAATCTATTTGTCCTATCTTTCCAGGATACAAGAGGAAATCGGCAGTCAGAGAAGTCTCGGAACCGGTGAAGAACGGATTCAGATTCTTACCGCTCTTACAAGACTCAGGCAGATCTGCTGCCACCCGGCGACATTTATTGAAAATTATAATAGCGGAAGCGGTAAATTGGACCTTTTGATGGAGCAGCTGCCGGATCTTTTGGATGCCGGACACAGTGTGATCATTTTTTCGCAGTTCACCTCGATGCTTGCGATTATTGAAGAGGAGCTAAAGCTTTCGGGTATAGACTATTTTTGCATGACAGGGGCTACAAAAGCGGTCGAACGAAAGAATATGGTCAGAGAATTTAATGAGGGAAAGGTTCATGTCTTTTTGATTTCCCTAAAGGCTGGTGGAACCGGACTTAATCTTGTGGGAGCGGATACAGTGATCCATTTTGATCCGTGGTGGAATCCGGCAGTCGAGGATCAGGCAACAGACCGGGCCTACCGGATCGGACAGAAAAAGCAGGTGCATGTCATTAAATACGTGATGAAGGATACGATTGAAGAAAAAATCTATCGACTGCAGCGAAAGAAGCAGGAGCTTTCCGGCAAGGTGCTTGATTCGGAGGGTGTATTCCTGAATCAATTAAAAGAAGAAGAACTGATGGAAATCTTGTTTGAGTAATAGGGGAAAGATACCCCGACAACAAGTGTTTCGATATGGAGGTTGGTATGACACAGAAAGGACAACCGAAAAAGCTGACGCCGGTAAGCGTACTTCATTATATCCGGCTGGTTTACCGGTCGGTATTGTTTTTGACAGCACTGGTGCTCTATATTATCGGAAGGATACGACACAGTGAGTTTATGATGAATTCCATTTTAGAGCAGCCAATGATCCTGAATGTGATCTGGCTGGTATTTGTGGTCGAAATGTTTCAAAGGTTTTTTCCGTCAAGGCTGGAGAGCCCGGGAAGCCAGAAGCAGTTTGCCGGGAATTATATGAAATCAGGAGAAACGAATATTCGTATTCAGGATAATAATGCGACCATGTTAGTTGCGCTGCTTTGGATCTGTTTTAATGCAGTTTTTGGCGCATTACATATGACAGGGCTGTTAGATGATGGAATCATGGTTTTGCTCTGCTGTGCGTATTCGGTATGTGATATGATCTGTATTTTGTTTTTCTGTCCGTTTCAGTCCTGGTTTTTAAAAAATAAATGCTGCAGCACCTGCCGGATCTATAATTGGGATTATGCGATGATGTTTACGCCGTTGTTTTTTGTCAGAAATCTTTATGCGTGGAGTCTTTTAGCGATGTCCCTGGTGTTAATGATACGCTGGGAAATTACTTTTTACAGACACCCGGAGCGCTTTTCTGAGCAAACGAATGAATATTTAAGATGTGAGAATTGTACGGAAAAGCTTTGCACGCATAAAAAGCAGTTACATAGCTTATGGAAAAGGATTGCTGACTTTACGGCTGAGCGCAAACGCTTTCTAAAAAAGAAATCAACCTGACTGATCTAAGATACATGCAGGGGAAAATCAGGTTTATTCCGGATACGCAAGTGGTTTGTGACTTTACTTTTCTGCATCCTTATGCTAAAATACCTACCGATGAGTAGCACAGACAATCGCGGCTGGCGCTCTTTATGGGCGGCAGGTGAGGAAAGTCCGGGCTTCATAGGGCAGGATGCCGGATAACGTCCGGTGGAGGTGACTCCCAGGCTAGTGCAACAGAAAAGAACCGCCGGCTTATATGCCGGTAAGGGTGAAAAGGTGAGGTAAGAGCTCACCGCGTCTTTGGTAACAAAGGCGGCGGCTGTAAACCCCATCCGAAGCAAGACCA
>CADBMH010000129.1 GCA_902795705.1 uncultured Lachnospiraceae bacterium
GATGCTGTTTTCCTGTAAAAGTAAAGGAGGTGCCAATTCATGAAGATGACATATCAGCCCAAAAAGCGTGTGCATGCAAAAGTACATGGCTTCAGAGCCAGAATGGCTACTGCAGGCGGCAGAAAAGTGTTAGCAGCTAGACGCGCAAAGGGTAGAAAAAAGATCGCTCTTTAATAGATTGCAAGCAAACTGTCAAAAGAACTATCACAGGTCACAGAAATGTGACCTTTTTTTCTCTCTATTGTTATGATCATAGTAGGTAGGTTTCATGCAATTTTCTGAAAGTTTAAAAAAGAATCACCAGTTCCAGTTCGTATATAAAAACGGTAAGTCTTACGCAAATAAGTATTTGATTATGATAATAAAGGAAAACGGCCTGGGTAAGAACCGAATTGGAATCAGTGTGAGCAAAAAAGTCGGAAACAGTGTGGTGAGACATCGGATCACCAGATTGGTAAGAGAGAGCTATCGGCTACATGAGAGTGTGTTCAATAGTGGTTTGGACATGGTAGTCGTTGCAAGAAAGAGCGCGGCAGAGGTAGGGTATTTTGAAATTGAGAGTGCTTTGCTGCATCTTGCAAAACTCCATGGTATCATCAAGGTTTATCTTTATTAAAACTAGTTATGAAAAAAATTCTGATTGCCATGATAAAAATATATCAAAAATATCTTTCTCCATTGAAAGGTACAAAATGTCCTTATTTTCCCACCTGTTCCCAATATGGATCGGAAGCCATTGAAAAACACGGTGTGATCAAGGGCACTTTGCTCACTTCTTGGAGAATTTTGAGATGCAATCCTTTTTCTAAAGGAGGATTTGACCCTGTTCCTGATGATATCTCTATTACTAATAGGAAATTTTCTGTTAGAAAATCTATTGGTAATATTGTAAAAATCAGATATATTTCCAAATAGACAGGAATTTGGAATCAAGTCATTTGCTCATGGCAACACCGGGAGGATAAATGGAAATTATTATTTTGACACAAAATTCTACATTTATTATTGGTTTTGTGGCAAAATTACTCGGTTTGATTATGGAAGGGATATTCTCCTTGATCGGTTTGATCGGATTACCGAATATTGGTTTGGCGATCATCCTTTTTACCATAGTTGTGAACCTTTTAATGCTGCCCTTAACCATCAAGCAACAAAAGTTTTCTAAGCTGTCTGCAACAATGCAGCCTGAAATACAGGCTATCCAGAAAAAATATCAGAATAAAAAAGATACGGATTCTCAGATGGCAATGAATCAGGAAGTGCAGATGGTATATGCAAAATACGGTGTTTCTCCCACAGGAAGCTGCATGTATATGCTGATCCAGATGCCGATTTTGTTTGCTCTGTATCGTGTGATCTATTCTATCCCTGCTTATGTAACTAAGATAGGGGATACCTTTCGGGTACTTGCTGATCATATCATCAAGGTGGATAACGCTGAATTTTTGAGAAATTCTGAAATTTCTTCCATTACCACCGTTGTTAGTAGTTTTGCAAAGAATCTGGAAGGCAACTTGAGTAATGGTGTAATTGATGTATTAAACAGACTTTCCTCAACAGATCTTGCTACAATTGCAGATCATTATCAATTGAATAATCTGACCTACAACGGAAGCTTGATCCTTGGAAAGGGAGGATTGCTGGAAACCTATAATAATTTTATGGGTCTCAATATAGGAAATTCTCCTTCCGTTATCGTGAAATCGGCTATTTCCACCGGATCCTGGGGATTGGTAATAGGAGCTATTCTGATTCCGGTATTATCCGCTCTGACTCAGTTCATCAGCGTAAAAATGATGCCCCAGCAGCCTAAGAGTGGGAATGAACAGGCAGATTCCATGGCAGAATCCATGAAAATGATGAATTTTACTATGCCCATCATGTCCGCCTGGTTCTGTTACACCTTTGCAGCCGGTATGGGTATTTACTGGATTGCAGGTAATGTGGTTCGTACCATTCAGCAGATCATAATCAATAAGCAGATCGACAAGATGGATTTTGATAAGATCATCAGTGACAACTCCGAAAAGAGCCAAAAGAAATTAGCAAAGCTGAAGGAACAACAGGAAAAACTAAACGCTTATGCTAAGATGAACACTAAAAACATTCCTTCATCCAATTATCAATCCAGGTCCATGCAAAATAAAGCAAATATCGGTTCTTCCGTTTCTGAAAAAGAAGCAAACGAAGCGATGAAAAACGGTACTTCAGGCAATCATGCCGGAGAAGCAAAGGCCGGCAGTATGTTTGCAAAGGCCGGTATGGTTAAGAAATATAATGATAAGAATAAGTAAGAGTAATCTTTGGGAGGAAGTTCAAAATGGAATATAAAGAGTATACTGCAAAAACAGTCAGCGAAGCAATTACAGATGCTTGTCAGGATTTGGGAGTGACCAGTGATCGTCTGGATTACGAGGTGGTGGAGAAGGAATCTGCCGGATTTCTTGGTATCGGTTCCAAGCCTGCTTTGATCAAGGCAAGAGTAAAGGAAGAAGCTTCAGCTACGGAAGCCGGTATTGAAAATAATGTAAATTTGAATAAGGATAATTCGAATAAGGATAAGTCAAGCAAAGAGGCATCCAATAAGATTTCATCCAATCAGGAGGTATCCGTTAAAGAAGGTTCTAAAGAAGCAAAATCCTCTTCCAAGTCCAGCTTTAGCGCAGAGCATTATGAAGAGAGTGCTAAGACATTCTTGAAGGATGTTTTCGCAGCCATGAAATTGGAAGTTACTATTGTTACAAAATTTGATGATGCTGAGAAGAATCTTGATATCGACCTCAGCGGAGATGATATGGGAATGCTCATCGGTAAGAGAGGAGCAACTCTGGATTCCCTGCAATATCTGGTTTCCCTTGTGGTAAACAAAGATTCCGAGGATTATATCCGTGTTAAGGTAGACACAGAAAATTATAGGGAGAGAAGAAAGGAAACTCTTGAAAACCTTGCCAAGAACATTGCTTATAAGGTAAAGAGAACAAAGAGATCCGTGTCTCTCGAGCCCATGAATCCCTATGAGAGAAGGATCATTCACTCCGCCTTGCAGAATGATAAATTTGTGACCACCCACAGTGAGGGCGAGGATCCTTACAGAAGAGTTATCATTTCTTTGAAAAAGTAATGATTATACATGACAGAATATATAAAATTTGTTTTGCTCAGAATAGTAAAAAATGTTGAATATGTGATAAAATGAAGTATGAAAACCAAGAGTTGCTTTATGAGAGACAGGAGATAAAGTGACAATTGGTTTTCTTGCTTTGGAGGTTTTCCATGGTTATTAGGACAGATACCATTGCTGCTATTGCAACTTCTCCCGGAGATTCCGGGATCGGAGTGATCAGAGTCAGCGGCGGGCAAGCCATTGAGCTTGTGGATTCTATTTTTTCCACAAAGCAAGGAAAGAAAATATTATTAAACGCAGAGAGTCATACCATACATTATGGCTATATCATGGATCAAGATTTGCAGATAGATGAAGTTTTGGTCTCTGTTTTTCGTGCTCCCAGATCCTATACAATGGAGGATACGGTGGAGATCAACTGTCATGGCGGTGGTCTGATCGTTCAGAGAGTATTGCAAACTGTTTTAAAGGCCGGAGCCAGATTGGCGGAACCCGGTGAATTTACGAAAAGGGCCTTTTTGAATGGAAGAATAGATCTTTCCGAGGCAGAAGCGGTGATGGATCTGATTCATTCCAAAAATGAACTTTCCAGAAAAGCATCCCTTGGTCAGCTTCGTGGAGATCTTTCTGATCAGATAAAAAGTCTTCGTGAAGAAATATTGTATGAAATTGCCTTTATTGAATCTGCATTGGATGATCCGGAGCATATCAGCCTGGAGAATTATCCGGAGAGATTAAAAGGAAAATTGGATGAAATTATACAGAAATTAAAGCATTTATATGCAACCTGTGAAAATGGCAGAATCATAAAGGAAGGTATTTCCACTGTAATTGTCGGCAAACCAAACGCAGGAAAATCTTCACTTCTCAATATGATCCTGGGGCAGGATCGAGCTATTGTGACTGATATTGCGGGAACGACCAGGGATATATTGGAAGAAGCCTTCCGAATGAAAGACATTCACCTGAACATTGTGGATACTGCCGGAATCAGAGATACGCAGGATATTGTGGAAAAAATAGGTGTCGACAGGGCGAAGCAATATGCAAAGGATGCGGATCTGATCTTATATGTGGTGGATTCCTCTGTGGAGCTTGATGAAAATGATCTGGAAATCCTTTCTTTTATAAAAGATAAAAAAATTATTTTTATTTTTAATAAATCCGATCTTGATGAAAAAGTGACAGAAAAGGAATTATTAAAAAAATATCATTCTATTATATGTGATTCTATTTTCAATAAAAAAACAGAGCTTGAAGCTGATTCGGAAGAGAGTTTATATTATAATAAGATAATAGAGGACGATAAAATTCGTATTGTTCATACTTCTGCAGCACAACACATAGGTTTGTCAGAATTGGAGCATGCTGTGGAGGAACTCTTTCTTCATGGAGAAATAAAAAATAATGACGAAATAATGATAACAAATATTCGTCATAAAGAAGCATTGGAGCAAGCGTTACAATCGCTCAGTCTTGTTGAAAAAAGTATAGAAGACGGAATGCCGGAGGATTTTTACACCATTGATCTGATGGAAGCCTATGCATCCCTTGGCAGTATTTTAGGTGAGGAAGTCGGAGATGATCTGATAGAAGAGATTTTTTCTAAATTCTGTATGGGAAAATAATAATTCATCAGATGATTCCTATCTTCTTGTCGATTCTAAATTTATGAGATTCATAATTTAGTGTCTGCTTAACGCAAACGAAAATTGCTTAAAATTCTTGAAAATGCTGACTTTATAGCTGCCATCTGGTATAATATAAGTGCATGAAAAACAGCACTTTCTTTGAAAAACTTTGCACTTTGGAGATGGCAAATGTATAAATTCGATAGAAACCACCAGTTCAAACTTTCTGATTTTAACCAACCCATCGGCCTGAAAATGAATCCGGACAACCGTTGGGTGAAAAAGGCTGCCACTATTCCCTGGAATGAGATTGAGGAAAAGTATGCCGCGCTGTTTCCAGGCAAAAAGGGAATGCCTGCTAAGCCGCTGCGCACAGCGCTTGGTTCCCTTATCATCCAGAAGCAGTATGAATATTCGGACAGAGAACTGGTGGAGCAGATCCGTGAGAACCCGTATTACCAGTTTTTCATCGGCCTCCCCGGATATCAGGACGAAGAGCCTTTCGTTCCCTCACTCTTGGTAGAGTTCCGAAAACGCCTCACGGATGACATTCTTGGTGACATCAATGAGATGATCATTGCATATAACACTTCGGATGACGATCCGCCGTCAGGAGGTTCCGGCGGAGATGGGAAATGTGATGATACACCTGCCGAAAACAAAGGCACCCTGATCTTGGATGCGACATGTGCGCCCCAAGAGATAGCTTACCCACAGGACATCAATCTCCTGAATGAAGCCCGTGAGAATCTGGAAAGCCTCATTGACGATATCTGCTGTAGATTCAATTATTACAAGCCACGCATGTACCGCCAGAATGCAAGAAAAGATTACCTGAGCCTTGCCAAATGCAAAAAGCGCACCGCCAAAAAGATCAGAAAAGCCATCAAGAAACAGCTTCAGTACGTGAAACGTGACCTAGGCTATGTTGATCTGCTTCTGACACAGGATGATGTATACCTGAAGCCGAAGCAGATAGAGCGGCTGGCAGTCATCCGGGAACTGGTGGAACAGCAACAGTATATGTATGACAACAAAGTCCACAGTGTAAAGGACAGGATCGTGAGCATCAGTCAGCCATATATCCGCCCGATTGTCAGGGGGAAAGCAAAGTCCCCGGTCGAGTTTGGTGCAAAACTTGACATGAGCATTGATGAGAAAGGGCTTGCAAGATTGGAAAAGTTGTCATTTGATGCCTACAATGAATGTGATGTCCTCATCGGTGCAATTGAAAGATATCATGCCCGCACAGGGAGGTATCCCGAAAGAGTTCTGGCAGACCAGATATACAGGACACGGAAAAACAGGGCGTACTGTAGGGGAAAAGGGATACGGTTATCCGGTCCGGCACTGGGCAGACCAAAGCAGCTGACTTCTGAGGAAAAGAAGCAGTCCTACACCGACAATAC
>CADBMH010000130.1 GCA_902795705.1 uncultured Lachnospiraceae bacterium
ACATGGCTTTTCTAATTCTGTTAAGAAATTAGTTTTCCGGACCTTTTTCTCGAACGCGAATAATAGCCAATTTGTTAATATGTTATTTTATCGCGCAACGCTTTGCGCTATTTATATATTATTTATTGCGTCTATAATATTTATAGGTTAATTTCTTTTTTGTAGATATCCTTATTTATATAATCAACTATATCTTTTGTATCTTCATAAAACATTTCATATGTTTTGACAATCTCCTCAAAGGTGACAGATAAGTTTTTTCGATGCTCATACACATATTGATATAATTTGTTATCACATAATTCATAAGATAACTCCTGAGTACGCATCTCCTTGTGCTTTCTTATATAGGGCGATACCATAACTGGGCCTCCGTAAGAAAGATATCCGACATAAATATCAGAAGCATATGCATCATCGGCTTTATTCACCTCCAAAACTTTGTATTTATTCGTACAGGGAATATAACCTCTCGCATAATTGTTTGATTGCAAATACAATTTAAACAAAAGTTTTAAATCATTAATAACATCTAATGGTTCTTCTTTTGAATATATTAATTCTATATTCTCTTTCCCATTTTCATTGTATGAATTTATACTAACATGACAACTAATTGCTTCTATAATCATTTTTTGCAAAAAGAAAACATCATCGCTATAATAATCATAGCATATTATCACAGACTTATCTTCATCATTCTTCAATATATAAGGGAAATAGTGTCTATTGACATCTAAAAAACCAGTAGATGCGTATTTCTCGCGCAAAATAATTCTATTGCACTTTAATATATCTTCAAATGATATAAAGTCTGCGGTATTTTCTGATTTAATGGTATGTTTTTTCCATGCAGAATATTTGTTTTGTTCTTGTAGTGTCAGTGGAGAAACTGTGTAATATTGGACAAACATGCTTGCCCATTCTTTTTCTACATCAGAAAGATTGTCATAATGAGTTGATAAAAACTCTCTAGTTGCATTAATGATTCGCGTTCTTAATATATGCTTATAATCGTTTCTAATTTCATTTCTATTGAGTGTTAAAATATCTTTAGCATCACCACCCAATATGTTGACCATAAAACTCATGAATTTTAAGTCACGAATAGACTTATCAACTTTCTGTCCTCTATATAGAGTTGTATTTCTTTGACGATTACCTGCACTAAACCGTAAAAATATGTCAATATTTTGTTTTTCAGAAAAGTACTGCAAATCTGCACGATTTGGGGTAGATTGATAAATTATCTGTTCTCCCTCTTTTAATATAATTGGAACTTCAATTACTTGTGAAAACTTAATAATCTCATCTATGATTTTTGCAATCTCTATATCAAAAGAGGTCTCTTTTATGAAGTCATAGCTATTTATAACATTCCATCCTGTGTTTTGCTCTGAATTAACACTCCATGAGGTAGGATGCGCCTTTACACTAATAGAGAACGATACTATTGTTCCAACCTTTATCTTCCTTTCTGGAGTTATTGTATGAAGCAACACTAAACCCTCTTTTTCCTTGACGGGATTGTATAATTTAAGTGAATATGTTTGTTCCTTATTGTATTTGTGGGTATTTATATCTACAATATCCGTTAACAAAAATATGCTTTGAAAACCAATTCCGAAAGTGCCCGATGGCTTCATCCATTCAGGCATCCGTTGTATTATTTTCGTTTTATGGATTTTATTATCCTTATTTGCTGTATGCAATAGCATCTTAATGTCATCTTTTGACATTCCAATACCATTATCTTCGATACAAATATTCCAATCAATAAACTCTTTATCTTCGCACTCTTTCTTCGATAATCTAATTGTGATTGGATAATTTACGCATTCAGCTTGGAATCTTTTCCTTTTTTCTGTTTCAGAAAGCAAACTCCAATCTTCCTCTTTTTCTGTAAAAATTCTTAACAGCGTTGCGTCTACGGCATTTTGTAATATTTCGCGTATGCTTTGAAATTTTGAATTGTACAAACCTGCCCCTTGAACTATCTCTAGTGCATTTGTTGGTTCAATATAGAATTTATTTTTGAATTTACCATCTATAGTATCATATCCTAAAAGTTTAACGGAAAGTTCTCCAATAGTGGGTAAGAAACCATATGATGCATTATTGGGCACGATATCACTCCATTTCATCATCTGATTTTTTACTTCTTCATTTAGCATTGAGAACCATTTTTGAGTTAAATCTGCTACTTCCACATCATCACATATGGCAGTAGCTGATATTCTTTTTGAATTTATTTCTAAATGATTGACAGAGAAATGTTTGGCTTTATGCTGCAAAGAATCTATTGGAATAGATGGTAAAGTACTTAAAATAACATTAGAAAAGCGATTGTTATCCATATCCAACAAATCTCCTAATCTCAATAAGCATGCAATATATTTAGGATGACAATCATCCACATAAATCCCCTTTTCTAGATAGGGTAGAAGCATTACCTCTTTGAAATCTGATGTATGACACTTGCATATAGCACCTAGAATTTGCTTCATTCGTTCTGGGATAAAATGAAGTGCCAAATTCTCATCACTCATTATCTCGGATTCAGAACGTTCTCCATGATTCTTGCGGATATAGTCTGCTATTAAAAAATTTAAAGCATTTATTGCCTTATCCTCAATAAGTGTTTCCTTTTGAACAAGCGTATCTCCTCTTGTCTCAAAATTAATTGCATATGCGTGAAGATAAGATTTCTCATTGTTTTGGATCTTCTTAACGTGTTCAATGAATTGTTCATCCTGCATTAATGCTTTTTGCTCCTCGCCTGAGACAAACATTCCTAAATCATGATAACATGCGCTACATAGCAACAGCCATAAATCTTCTGCAGAAAATTTATTTTCAAGTGTTTCTTTTCCTGCAATTCTTTCTATATTAGTCAAGATGGCTTCGGAATGTGATATATCATGAAGACTATAATGAGGGAACACATGCGAAATTGCATTAAGTTTCTGAAATACATAGTCTCTAGATGCATTCCACTGAGTAAAGAGAGCAGAATTTGGATTATTTTCTGTCTTTATTCTAATTAGTTCAACTAT
>CADBMH010000131.1 GCA_902795705.1 uncultured Lachnospiraceae bacterium
GGAATATTTATGATTAAAATTCCTCAATATGAAACAATGTTTTCGTTGTATCTGACTATAATAGCATTAATTCCAAGCATTGTAATGCGTTTTACCGAAAAGAAGAGTAAACTTTGGGATCTTCTCGTAAGTATACTGTTTATGATATCTTTTCTTGGAATACATTCAATACAGATTTTAGAGTTTATAGTTTTTATTTTTTTTGAAGCTCTATTGATTTATGGTTTTAAGCTATTTAGAAAAAAATCCAGTAGTGAACTGGTATATTACATCATATTCGTATTGTCGATGCTGCCGTTACTTTTGGTAAGAATAAGTGCTTCGGATTCTGTTGTTAGTTCAATGGTCGGCTTTACAGGTATCTCGTATATGTGCTTTAAGATATGGCAGATACTTTTTGAAATACACGATGGCAAGATAGAAAAGTTAAACCTTATAGATACACTGTTATTTCTGCTTTTTTTTCCGTCCTTTACTTCTGGACCAATTGCACGATACGAAGGCTTTGTTGGAGATTATAATAGCAAGCTTTTAAGGGAAGATTATTTTACTGATTATTTTACCTGTGGCATAAGGAAGGTACTACTTGGTGTGTTTTATAAGTTTGCTATGGCTTTTTTTGTTAATGATTTTGTAATAAATAGAATTCCGGAGGGCATGGCAGTATGGCATTTGATTATATATGCGTATGCTTATACAATTTATTTATTTTTTGATTTCGCTGGATATTCAAATATTGCGATAGGCTTTGGATATTTAATGGGAGTTAAACTCCCAGAGAATTTATTTCAATAAACCATTTTTGGCTTGTAACATGAAAGAATTTTGGGCGAGATGGCATATGTCACTTTCTACATGGTTTAATGATTATGTTTTTGGACGATTCGTCTTGAACAACGTCAGAAATGGTCTATTTAAAAGCACAAAGACAGCGAGTAGATGGGCTTATCTTTTTACGATGACAACGATGGGACTATGGCATGGATTCTCATTACATTATTTAATATACGGTGTTTACGAGGGAATCCTTTTAGTTATTACAGATTATTGGGTAAAATCAAAACGATATAGATCGTTTAAGAAAAAGAAGTATTATCAGGCGGTGTGCATAACTGTATGTTTCCAGTTTATAGCATTTGGTATGCTTCTGTTTTCTGGAAAATATTTGTTTGAACATGGACAGTAAGAAATTGTGGATATTGAATGATCTATTCTATTAACAGTTGCAGAGGAAGGTGAAAACATGAAAAACTACGAGGAGATAGCAAAAGAAATACTTGAAAATACTTGTGAAACAGATGAAATTTTTGATGACTATGATATGGATCTCATTTAGACAGGTTATTTAGACTCTTTTTCATTATTAAATATCATTGTTGAGATAGAAAATAGAATGGGGGTCAAGCTTCAACCTACCGATGTAAAGAAAGAAGATATTATAAGTGTTAATTGTTTTATTAAATTTTTAGCGAACTTGGGTGAGACGAAATGAAACCATTATTATTTAAGTTTTTTTAAGACTAGCAGTGATTTGTGTGGCTATCGTAGTGTTCTATAATTGTTATTCTGCATGGCTTACACATCAAATTGACCAATTATATCAAGATAGGCAAGTTACGGTTAATCATGCATCAGGTGTTCCAGAGAAAGATAAGGGAAATATCTTACTGAAGGAAACTTTAAAGGATAATAATTTAGTATTCCTTGGTTCATCTGAACTTACCTCACCTGTATCAGAAAACCCCAAAAATATGATCCCTAATAATTTGTATGATGGTGATGCTTCGTTTTTGGGGCACGCATATGTACAAAATGCACTACATGCGATGAACTTGGGAGCTAATACAGATGCTTTTATTGGTAAGGATGTTGTGATTATTGAATCACTACAGTGGTTCACAGGAGATGATATTGATCGTGATGCCTTTTTTTCGAATTTTTCAGAATTACAGATGTATGAATTCTTGAATAATACTCACATTTCAGATGCAAATAGGAACTATTTTTGTAAAAGGTATATACAGTTAGAAAATAGGCATGAAGAAGACGTTTATATGCATATCGCTAATGCTGCCTCTGTGAATAAAATTTGGAATAAGATAAATAAACATTTTATTAATAGCTTGCAAGGTAAATGGTCTCTTGTAAATGGAGAACTGGCATTTCAAGAATCATATATATTTGCTAGATTGTATTCAGGTGATAGTATAGCAGATAAAATACTATATCAGATAATGAAGCCATATTTCCGTATACGCTTTTTGTTCCAGAAATTAAAGGATAAGTATGATTCATATAAATGGCTGAAATCCTTAGCTAAGGATACTTCAAGGAATATTATAGACATAAATTGGGAGAAAGTATACTATACTGCTGAAAATGAAGGAAAAGAAGCCTGTACGAATAACGACATTTATGTATATGATGATTATTATACGCAATATTTAGAGGAAAATTGGAACGATGTTAGAGAAAGGGATATTAATGCCGAATTACTCACATCTAAAGAATGGGAAGATTTTGAGTTCTTTTTAAATGTATGCGATGAACTAGGTATAAAGCCATATGTAGTATCAATGTCTACGAATGGAAATTATTATGATTATATTGGCATAGGAAAAGGAAAGCGTAATTCTCTGTATAACAAGATTGCTCAGCTTTCGGTGGAACATGATACTAAGTATTTGAAAACGGATGATAAGGAGTATGAACCATATTTTTACTGTGATGTTATGCACCTTGGATGGAAAGGATGGCCGTATGTTTTACAAAACATTCTTGAGCATTTTTCAAAATGAGATCGTTAACGAAATTTGGATAAATTTTAAAAATGTAGTGATGATTATGTTAATCATCATAGCTATCTTGATGATGGAAGGCAAGGAGATTGAATTTATATATGCAAATTTTTGATAATTCAGAGTTCTCGATTGTGAAACGTGTCCAGTACCATGAGACTGACTCCATGAGAATTGTTCATCATGCTAACTATGTGAAATGGATGGAAGAGGCTAGACTTGAATATTTTAGGCATATTGGGTTTGATTGGCCATTTATGGAGAAGGAGCTTGGAATTATGATACCGGTTTTATATCAATCTGTCGATTATAAGAATGCTATAAGATTTGATGAAGAGGTAGAAGTAAAATGTAAATGTGATAAGTTTAACGGAGTGAAAATGAATTTTTCTTATGAGTTTTTATCTATCGTTGGTATATTGCTTGCTAAAGGTATCACTAAGCATGGTTTTATTAACTCAAAATTTGAAGCAGTCATGTTACAGGATGTATATAGAGATGGATACAATGTGTTGAACAGAACCTTGAATCAATTTTAGGAGGAATGTAAGTGAATATTTTATATATAAATCATTATGCTGGTTCTCCCGAGATGGGGATGGAGTTTCGGCCGTACTATCTTTCGAAAGAATGGGTGAAGATGGGGCATAAGGTTACTATCATTGCCGGTGATTATAGTCATCTGAGGAAGAAGAATCCGATGATAAAACAAGATATGGAAAAACAAACCATAGACAACATAGATTACTATTGGTTACAGACCGGAACATATAAAGAGAATGGAATAGCGCGTGCTCTTACTATGATTCGGTTTTGCAATAAATTAAATAAATGGAAAGGATGGATTAATGACCATTTGAATCCGGATGTGGTGATTTCATCATCAACATATCCGATTGATTCGATACCTGCCCACCGCATTGTATCTGGGGGGGTATAAGCTCTAGACATATTCACGAGGTTCACGATATGTGGCCTTCAACGCTGATTGAAATAGGCGGGATGTCAAAGCTTAATCCCTTTGTTATGCTGATGCAATATGGAGAAGATTATGCATATAAAAATGCGGATGCTGTGGTATCGTTGCCTAAGTACTCAATGGATTACATGATAGAGCGTGGGCTAAAGGCTGATAAGTTCTATTATATTCCAAATGGAATTGTGAAAGATGAATGGGATGCTCCTGAGCCGCTACCAGATGCGCACAAGGAAGCACTGGATGGACTGAAGGACAAGTTTATTGTAGGATATTTTGGTGGTCATGCTTTGTCAAATTGTTTGATGCCATTCATTCGATCGGCCGAACAGATGCAAGGCGAAGCGGTTCACTTTGTGCTGGTCGGTGATGGGGTGGAAAAGAAAAAACTTGTTCAGTATGCGGTCAAGAATAGGATTAAGAATATTTCATTCTTACCACCTGTGAATAAAAAAGCAGTTCCAACATTAACAGAATACTTCGATTGTATATATATTGGTGCGAAAGATTCACCTCTTTATCGCTTTGGTATTTGTATGAATAAAATGTTTGATGGGATGATGGCTGGAAAGCCTGTTGTTTTTGCAATCAATGCGCCACCGACACCTGTATCCGAAGCCAATTGCGGTTTGATTATTTCTCCGGAAAGTGTTGAGGAGATTATGAATGCTGTTAGAAAATTGATGCAAATGAGTAAAAATGAAAGGTTGGCAATGGGGAGGCGAGGAAAAGAAGAAATTCTAAGTCATTATACCTATGAAAAACTGGCAGAAGAGTTTGTTAAAGTGATGCGCTGATGTTTAGAGCTTTCATGGTTATCCGTGACAGGCGATGAATATCTTATATATTGAGCATTATGCCGGCTCTCCCGAGATGGGAATGGAGTTTAGACCGTACTATTTAGCAAAGGAATGGGTAAAGCATGGTCACAGTGTCAGGATGGTTGCAGGTGACTTTTCACATTTGAGATTAGTAAATCCCAATGTTAGTAGTGATTTTCAAGAAGAAGATATCAATGGAATCACATACACTTGGATCAAGACCGGCACATACGAGGGCAATGGGCTAGCACGTGCACTGTCCATATTTCGTTTTGTATGGAAACTTTGGAAAAAAGCTAGGTGGATTGCAGAAACTTGGAAGCCTGATGTCATCATCGCATCATCCACCTATCCTATTGACACCTATGCAGGACAGAGGATAAAAAAGAAAACACGAAATAAAGCTGTTTTAATTCATGAAGTTCACGATATGTGGCCAATTACTTTGATTGAAATTGGTGGAATGAAAAAGAGTAATCCTTTTGTTATGCTCATGCAGATGGGAGAGAATAGTTTTTGTAAACATTCTGATTATGTAGTTTCTTTACCATGCGCTGCAAAGGAGTATTTTATGCAGCACGGCATGAAATCTGAAAAATTCAAAGTGATAATGAATGGCGTTGTTTTGGATGAGTGGGAAAATCCATCTCCACTGCCGAAAGAACATCAAAAAAAGCTTGATGAACTACATAAAGAAGGGAAATTTGTCATCTGTTTCTTTGGAAGTGTAAATATCTCCTATGCTATTGGATATTTGATTGAAGCAGCAATGAAATTGAATGATCCAAGAATTGCTATCGTCATTGTAGGTGAGGGAAATCAGAAAAATGAATTGATGAAAAAGGTCAAAGAAAGAAAAGATGTTGTTTTTCTTCCAAAGATTCCAAAGACAGCGATTCCTATTCTTATGGAGAATATTGATTGCTGTTATGTGGGTGCTCTCCATAATGATATGTTCAGATTTGGCATTTGCATGAACAAGCTATTTGATTCTATGATGTCTGGAAAGCCTTTACTTTACGCGGTAGAGGCACCTAATAATTTCATAGTAGATTATAAGTGTGGTGTTTCAGTAGCTGCAGAGGATGTGAATGCGTTAGCTGGTGGGATAAAAAAGATGATAGAGCTGACGGAAATGCAGAGGGAACAGATGGGACGGAACGGAAGAAGAGCTGTCTTAGAGCACTTTGTATATGAAAAATTGGCAAGACAGTTTGAAGAATTGTTTAAGAGATAAGCAATATATTAAGGGATATGAGGAGAAACACATGAAAATAGCTACAGTAGTAGGTGCAAGACCACAATTTATAAAGGCCGCTGTTGTTTCGCATGAGTTAAGAAAAATGCATACTGAGATTCTTATACACACAGGGCAGCATTTTGATTACAACATGTCAGAGCAGTTTTTTAAGGAACTAGACATTCCAGATCCAGACTACAATCTGGGTATTTCTGGTGGTACACATGCTCAGATGACTGGAAAGATGATGATTGCGATTGAAGAAGTACTTACTCAGGAGTTGCCAGATTGGCTCTTAGTATATGGAGACACAAATTCCACTCTGGCTGCTGCATTATCTGCGGTTAAGTTACATATTCCTGTATGTCATGTGGAAGCGGGTGCTCGTGTTCATAGCATGACGAATCCAGAGGAGATTAATAGAATATGTACGGATCACGTCTCAACTTTGCTCTTAGCGTCTACGCAGAGTGGCTATGAGGAGATGGCTAACGAAGGGTTACAGAGCAAGGGAATGCTTGTCGGTGATCCAATGTATGATGCTTTCATCGAATATAGTAACAAGCTTGATATTAAAGCCATAAATCTTCAGTTGCTAAATGGGGAATCATTACAGGTTCCTGAACAGTTTTATTATCTCACATGTCATCGCGAAGAAAATACTAATGATGACAAGGATTTGAGAGAGATTTTTAAAGCAACTGAAATGTTGAATGCGCCAACAATATATCCAGTACACCCTAGAAATAAGCAACGAGCGATTAGACTTCAAAAGGAATACAAGTACAGTAAAATTATTCTATGTGAACCGGTAGGGTATTTAGAATCGGCTTGTTTAGTAAGACACGCAAATAAAATTATTACTGATTCAGGTGGCTTGCAAAGAGAGGCTTTTTATGCGGGAAAGAAATGTGTTACACTTCTTAATTTTATTTGCTGGCCGGAAACGATGGTTGATGGTCGAAATGAACTGTGCAGACCGATAGCGGAAGAAATTGTAAAAAAATTGGAGTATCCTCAGATAGTGGATGAGCAGTATCTACCATTTGGAGATGGCCATTCTGCAATAAAAATAGTCGATGCAATGGAAAGAAATTATCAGGAAAGAGGAAACAAATGAGATA
>CADBMH010000132.1 GCA_902795705.1 uncultured Lachnospiraceae bacterium
CATATACTTCTCCACCACATCCGGATGCTCCATGATCTTAAGCCCTTCAAAAATGTCCGCGCTCTTCTGGCGGATATCCAAAAAATCTCTAAACATGGTCATGGTCAGCGTCTTCCCGAATCTGCGCGGACGGGCGAACAGCACGGAAGATTTAAACCTGTCCGCCAAATACTCCTTTAACATGAGAGTCTTGTCTATATAATATGCATCATTTTCTCTCAGCTTTCGAAAGCTGTCATATGACTCGCCTATGTTCAGCTTCATAAAATCCTCCATCTATAACACTTTGCCAATCTTAACGGTAACAGGCACAATATCAATGTCAATGTCAGATATCGGCATTCAATTCTCATTTGTTAAAAATATCACTATGTGTACCTGTCCTTACAAGTGATAAAACCAGTACATCCTCATCAATATGATAAACAAGAAGCCAGTCAGGTTCTAAATCTGGATGTCCACTTGACCTTATACTTTTCTTCATGCTCATTCATCGTCCAGCTCCTTAAAAGCATCTTCAACAGAATATGCCTTAACACTTGGATCCCGGGCAATGCGCTCAGCCTCTATCATGGCCTCAATAGTCTCTCTATTTGGACTGTCAAGATTCACATCGAAAGGAAATCCACCTACACGAACCGCCTTTCTAAGAAAAACATTTATCGCCGTTCCAAGATTCATCCCCAATGCACCAAACAGAGCTTCGCTCTGTGATCGTAAGTCCGTATCTATCCTGCATGTATAATTTGATGTTGTTGCCATAACCACACCTCCGATTATCATATTTTAATCTCATGCTACGAATGTAATGAAGCAAATCTTATTTGCTTTTTGTGAAACATTTTTTTCACTCTTTTGCTTTCTCGATTTAATGATACATCATATGCACTGGTTTTGCAATATAGTTTACTGCATTTTTTGAAAAATTCTCAATCCTGACCTTTTTATCACAAAATGCCATACCGGAGTCTCTGCTCATATCCCTCATACTTAAGCCGGCTTTCATACTTTTTCATTTCAATCCAGTTTATACCACGGCTATAGCACCTCCGGTTTCTCCGTCGTATCCCGCACCACAAGCTTCAATACCCCTCCGGGTTCCTCTTCTGCCAGTTCCAGCTGTCACGGCACATATCCACTATATATACTCAGCCTCCTGCAGTTTATAGTTTAGTCATATCTTCCAAAATTGCCCTTAAATCCACAGGTCCTTAAAACCTCTTCAAATTTTGTATTCTTTACGAACCCATCATCATCCGGATTGTCATCATATTTGTTCAAGTACCATGTAACATCCTCCCCATACTTCAGGGACACAACAATCTGCTGTATATACGGAATATCTACATCTGAAAAACTGAACCCAAAGCTGTAAACTTCCCTTATACCACCTTGGAATATATACCCCCATAACGCAGTGTGCTCTCGAAGCAGACTGTCCACCGGTTTTCTCAGCTCTTCTATTGTCTCCTGTAAAATTCTCTCTTTATTTATATAGGAAGAATCGAACTCCCTTGATTCATCATTTCCATGCCCTACAATCATCTTTCCAACTGTGTTTGGAAATGCAGACTCAGCAGAATAGTACTCGGCCGCACCCGATCTTAAACCGTGGATATGGTCTATAAGATACCCGGGAACATCGTATATTTTCTCAAGTGTTTCTGTGTAATTAAATGACAGGTACAGACTATCTTCATCCATCAGGTCTCCAATCGGAAGCTTGGGAACCGCAAAGATATCAACATCCTCAATCCACCTTTCAAATAACTTTGGCAGTAATCTAACCGCTGTCTGAAGATCAGATGCCATTTCAGAATAATCCGCATCAGCATGAAATGGATTGATAAACCCTTCCTTATCCCTCGCATTATCCTCTACGGTCCAGCCATTCATGTCAATTATCCCTTCCAGGTCAAGGTCATGCAGTGCCGCTTCAAATTCATTCCATTCGTCATCTAATGTCGTAATATTAAGCAGCAGCCACATAAGCAGATAAAGCGTTTGATTTTCGTCTGCAGTCTCATCACCATGATGAGAAACCGTCACAGATGGAATCTCCGGATTATCATCTATAACGATGTGCCCTTTATCATCAATCTCCAGCTCCGGGTATACTGCCTTTAGCTTCTCTTCCATCCAATATCTGAAATAGTTATATCTTGTATTATAACGATGCGCCAAATCAAATCCATTGCCTAAAATAAACAATCGATGAAAAACAGGAGGATTTCCCCCTGCTGCAAATTCAGTTCTTTTGTCACTCAATTCATTATCCCCCCTGTTTTAATTATAAATATCCATCGCCAAACCAATCTTACACAAAGGAGACTAATGCTCATGAGCATTATACAATACTTCTTAGACATTATTCAATCTGCTCATCCTTCAACACTTTTGAAGAATCCTTATTGTGGTCTTCATATCCGACTCTGCCCTTTCATTCTATTGGGGCTTCCAACAACTGGCTGAAAGAAGAATCATACTACTTCAAATGTATTTAAGAATTCCTCTATGCTGACAACCTTCGTCTTTATTCCATATGCTTGATAAATCAAACTTGTTTTCTCTCTCGTTTTCTCATCCTCAGAAACAAAGTACTTCGCTTTTGAAGCATATTATGTCCAGATGCCTCAAACCATCTACGAACTATGCTTTTCCATTTTCCCGCTAGAGTCTTTTCATCGTCTTTTAACGAATCAATCATGGGAGCCAAATAATATAATTGGCGATCAAGAAGAAGCCGTGTATCCAATGACATATCTCCTTTATTGTAAAGTTCTTTAACATCTAACTTGTTAGCATATGTTCTAAATTCTCTATATACATTTACATCATCAAAAATATGTCCGAACAAATCCATAAGGAATTCCTGCAGATTTTCTGATGACATTTCTTCATTATGCATCTTAAGAAAATCATACATAGGATGTTCCTCTCCTAATTTGTTCATATCAACCTTAAATTTCTTGAACAGAATATGCTTGAAAAACGAAATGATGCTTGTTCTTTATCTGACCCATTTAATCCTTACTCCCAATCCCCCTCATCTACAACAGTAATCTTATAATCCCTTTCTATCGGCTCAGCCTGTCAAGCAATTCTGAAACACGCATTGATGAAATGGGACTGCCTTTAAGCTATACACAACATTTCGCACAGAACCAGTCCCCCCATCTTTTTTCTTAAATCACCAAATCCAAAACCGAGAAGCAACATTAAAAATATCTAACAAGAAAAAAAGACTAACCTTTCCATCAATCCAATTTCACTGACAGCTTTGTTGGTATTATTTTGTTAAGCGCCGTTTTTCCTTCACTACCGACGATAAAACAACGCCTGCTTCCTTTCCCTGATAATTCTATATCTCTATTATATTCCGTCTTTAAATACGACATTTCTAATTCATGAACCATTTTTCTTTAGCATTTCTACAATATTGAATGGAGGTAATACAATTGGTTCTACACCTGGTTGAGCCGTAAGCAATGTAATCTGGCTTCTTACATAAGGCATTACAATAGCAACCGCATTTTGTTGAATAATATCATCACCTACATCTCCTTCAAAAGAAAAAAATCCAGAGGCCTGCACCCTGAATGAATATTCTTTCTCCTTTATTCCTGAAATTTGTACTGTAACTTTTTTTACAGACTCATCTTCCTGATATGTTCCAAAATTTACTGAAAATTGAAGCTGTAATTCTTCATCACTTTTTCTTCCTATTCTTTTAAAATCAATATTATCAAATAATAAATCTATTAGTTTCAATTTACACGACATAATAGTCCTCTCTTTCTATGCTGCTCTAGCAGAATCATTATTTTCAAAAATAAAATATTCATTTTTAGTTTCTAAAATCATGGACTTTATTCTTTTCGTTGTTATAAAATCATCCGTTTTAATATGCTCAAAAAAATTAAAATTATCTCTTGTTACATAACTGTCAATTTCGCAATTATTCCCAAAAGTAATTGCATTTACTTGAGATTTTAAAAGGTCAATATACTTAAGTATTTCTTTCGACTCCATTTCCATAAATGCTCCATGCTCCGGCAAATATTCTGCTGGGATATTCTGTGCCAATTCTTCTCTACTTTTCATCTTAGAATTCTGAAAATCATATTCTGTTATAATCAACTTTGGAGAAGCATTGCGAAAAACATACTCCATTGCCACTTCATTTAGCAACATTTGTAAAAGCATGGTATTATCAATTGAAGTTATGACAAATTGACCACTTTCCTCATCTGCACATTCGCATAAATATCTTCTGCCACTCAAATCTATGCATACAAATAAAATTGGTATCTCAAAAGCAACTAAAATTTGTTCTAAATATAATTGTCCAGTCTCTTTAATATCTATCCAATTATTCTTCATTTTCACACACCTCGAAACTTTCTGAAGGATCACAACCCTCAAATAAAAATAAATTTATGTGCTCTTCGTTATTTTCCCATATAGGTCCAAACTCTTGTTTTAAAGTTCCTTTAGCTATTGCTTTATTTTTTCTCGGATACTTGAATCTATCTTTTAATGCATCTATTGTTTTAAAAAAAGAACATGCATAATATTCAATATTATTATCATCAATGCGTAAAGGTATATATGGTTCTTTCATTTTTCTTTCCATATGAGATAAAAAATCACTTTTGTTGATTTCTCCTTTATCATCTTTAAGTGTTACAATTCTATAAGATTTTATATCACAATATTCTTTTTTTAGTTCATTTGGAAATTTAACTTTTCCATTCAATAGTGCATCGCGAAGAATCATTGGAAATTTACTAAAATATTCTTTCTCTTCCATATCGTTCCATATACTCCTTATCTTTAGCATTTTCAATATAATATATTCACATCCTAAATCATCTAACTCTGGTGCTAAAAAATTCAACAATCTCTCCTAGCTTCTTATGAATCTTCGCCAGCACGGCTTTACTTTCTTATTCTTGTTCCTATGATGCACACATCCTTTGGATGTTCAAACATGAATTTTTCAGTTATATAAATCATACAATCCTATCACATACAGAATCTTCATCATAATCTATGCTACAACATCCATTATATGCGCAACTAAAATATACAATTATTTGCACTTTTCTAAATATACACCTCCTGACAATTTTTTCAACTATTTTGGCCATTTTTGCAAAATGAAAGGAACTTTTTGTAAAAAATTCTTTATCCGTAATCTATACACCCGGCACCCACGGCATATACTCCTTTCCCTCCAGAATATCCGCTATCCTCTCACAAGCATGCCCATCACCATAGGGATTACATGCCTTACTCATTTTTTCAAATTCTGTTTCGTCCTCCAGCAACAATTTAAAAGTCTTATAGATCGTCTCTTCATCCGTCCCGACCAGCTTTAAAGTCCCGGCATCCACTCCCTCCGGTCTCTCCGTCGTATCCCGCATAATCAGTACTAAAGCACCGTTCTCAGCTTCTCAGCAATAAACTTGACTTCAGAATCTTCCAAATACGGATGGATCGGTAGGCATAGTACAATCTTACACAATTTTTCTGTTACCGGACAATCTGCCTCCGCAGACCGTGTACCACTGAACGCCCCCTGCAGATGCATTGGTTTCATATAGTAAATATTTGTAGGGATTTTATCCTCCTTCAACTTAGCCTGAATGCTTTTCCTGTCCACACCTTCCGGAAGTTGGATAGTGTACTGCGCCCAGGAACTATACATGCCCTCTTTTACAACCGGAATCATTAAGCCGGGAATGTCATTAAGCAAAGAACTATATAGCTCTGCCACATGATTAACCTTGTCCAGTTCCTCATCCCTGAATACCGGAAACTTTTCAAGCAATACTCCCGCCTGCAGAGTATCAAGACGGCTGTTCATACCTAATCTGATATTGTTATACTTTGCATTCGGATCATCAAGATTCTGTGTGTCCTTACCATGTACAGCTATCGAACGACACAGTAGAGCAATGCTATCATCGTTCGTAAATATTGCACCACCATCTCCGTAGCAACCTAAAGGCTTTGCCGGGAAAAAAGACGTAGTAGCGATATCGCCTATAGAGCATGCCATGTTCTTGTTACCACTGGCATCCGTATAATGTCCACCAAAGCCCTGAGCAGCATCTTCCAAAAGAAGCAATCCATACTTATCACATATTTTCCTAATCCCCTCCACATCAAATGGCTGTCCAAAAAGATCCACAGCAACAACAGCCTTAGGTGTAAGCTGCCCTTCATTTATCACCTTTTCCACTGCAGATTGCAGTGAAAATGCATCCATATTGTATGTAGTCGAA
>CADBMH010000133.1 GCA_902795705.1 uncultured Lachnospiraceae bacterium
GTTGTTAAAAAACAATATTCAATTTTCTATAGTTCCATATATAGTTTGAATGTGTTTAAACACGATGAAATAGAAATTATAGATTTTTTAAATATACAAATCAAAAACATTTGTGAGGACAATAAAGTACAAGGGATAAATGGACTTTATATGGGAAATGCTGAGAATTATTTTGGAACAATTAGGAATATCATAAAACGTACTGATAAGAAGTTTCAAGCAAAAGAGATTAAAAAAATTACTAAAATTGTCTTGGAAACATTAAATATGAAAACACAAACTGTTTATGCTAAAGTAAATGCAATTAAATTACTTATTACATTGGTAGGGATATATGGGAGTTTAAAGAGTGTAACTAATGCAGTAGAGGAGATTATAAAGAATCAGACGAGATGCATTTCAGGAAAAGATATCATTATCATGAATGGATACTCTGAGAGCAGTTTAATATATGCATATTCTTTTCTGTTACTTATATCAGGGAAAATAAGTGACATTGAATTGATGGAGGTTTTATCGGATTTTATAAATCAGGATACAGCAACACAACTTACTATACTTGGTCTATTGAGAGATATGCTTGAAGATGTTGAGCAGGGGAAAACAAAGTTATTTAATATTCAAAACATTGTTTTCTTTTTGGTACAGTGTAGCAATGGTCAGGATAGGAATATTCGTTTTTATTCTTATGTTTCATTAATAACAGTTATGAAAATTGATAAAACATATTCTGAGTTGGTTTTGCGAAGGCTTTCAAAGGCAATGAATGAAGAAACATATAATAATAAAGTTGCAATATTAGACAGGATTAAAGGAAGGGATGAGAAAATAGTTGAATATATTGTATCAAAAGGCAAGGCAGATAATCATTATTGGGTAAGAAAAATTGCAGAGCAGAGCTGACTTATACGTTTTTTGTTTGGGGTGCTGTTACAATCAATATAATTTAAATGTAGATTTCAATAATTGGTAATGGTATAACTAAATGATTTTTGATTGAAAGGATGATGAAATTGGAACATAAAGAATTGTATAAAGATGTGGTAATAAAAAAATATTCTGATTTTGAAAAAATAAAGTGTTTATTGCCGGTTGTAAAAATAGTGGGGGATAAGATTGAATGGATTGATAGTGAAGACAAAATTTATCTATGGGCATTGTTTGGGAGCAAGTTTAATACGGATTTTGAATGTCTTCAGGTTGGTGCTAGCATTGATGGACGGGACGAGATAGATACTGATATTCAAAAAATGTTAGATACTAATTGTTCGGTTCCTGAATCAGGGAAATTAATCAATACTCAATTTTATTCAGAAGTATACTATGTACCAAAAGGAAAGAATATAGATAAATCGAAATATCAATATCGCAAAATAAAAGAAGAATATGACACATTGATTTTTTATAAGATAGATATTAATAAGTATCTTGATGTTGATGATACACAAATAGAAAACCAGCATTTAAGAGAAATATTTAATTTATCAAAGGCATATTATGCAGAAACTAAGTTTGCGTTTGACACACAGTCTATATATTGGAATGCCTATAGATCTGGTGTAGGAATAGAAACGTTAAAGCAATTAATATCTAAAAGATAGGATTGTTGCAAATCTACTGTGCAAAGGGGATTGATGCGGATTATATTGTAATGAGTAATATTAAGGATTATAGTGGTTCTGATATTCCTGCAATCACTTCTGAGCAAATGGTGGAGATGATAAGAGAGCAGAGTTCGGAAGATGATATAGAAGAATAAATGTGGACATAGATTTTTTTGACATACAGGCTTTGGTTTCAGGAAAATGGAAAAACGCTAAGCGGTGTTAGAAGCGGGAGGCAACGGAGGCACATTTTTTAAAACGCTATAAAAAAACAAAAGTTCATTTAAAATATGATAAGTGCAAATGAAAAAATATTAGATGCAACAGCGGATGTAGTGGGCAGCACAGGCGGCTATCAACAATAAGTAGGATATCGTGAGTGAAGATATCACAAATTGATTAGTTTCATGGATTTAAGGCATCTGGAGGAATGATTCCTCTGGGTGCCTTTTAGAGTGCAGAAAAAAGGGGAGAAATGGTTTCGAGGGATGTATTACAAGCGAGTGTGGGGAAAAAGCAATCGGTTGTAATACAAAGAGTTTCTATGATTTATATGGATGGGAAAGATTAAAGGGTGGATTTTACAGATTTGAAAATGGTTAGTTGGTGTTTTGTATGTTGGATTTATTTAGGCGGATTGTAATAAATAATTTAGAGAAAGCAAAATTTTTGTTGCATATATAAAATAGAAATGATACAATACAGAAAATATGTTCGATGCTTGATGTATAGAATATAGAAAAATTGTTGCTTTTGAGTGAAAGATTGTATTACAATAGAAACATAACGGAGATATAGGATTGAAAGCGTTATTGTGCTGGATAGTTTAATGATTAGGAGAATGGAAATGCTCGATTATATTATAGAACAGACAAAGAATTTTTTAAGTGATATGCCTAAAAGCAAGAGGAAGAAAAAGGGGCAGTTTTTTACCTCTGCGGAAACTGCAAGGTTTATGGCAGATATGTTTGATTTATCTAAACTGCAGGGGAATATTGAGATTCTTGATCCGGGAGCTGGTACAGGAATATTATCATCTGCATTGTTGGAAAGGCTGCAAAAGGAAAATACAGAGTCAAAATATAGAAAAATTGAGTTGACTTGTTACGAAACGGATGAAGATGTTCTTCCGGTTTTACAAGCAAATATGGTATATATTAAAAATATATTAGGAGAACTGTTTTGTTATCGAATCATTATGGAAGATTATATCTTGTCGCAGAGTAATGATTTTAACGGAGATTTGTTTGCTAGTGAAAATCCTAAGAAGTATGATTTGATTATTGGAAATCCACCATATTTACGCATTATGCGTGATGATAAGATTGCAAAAGCGGTTCCGGAAATTGTTCATGGAGCTCCAAATTTGTATTTCATATTTACAGCAATGTCTTTGTTTAATTTGAAAGATCAAGCAGAGATGACATATATTATTCCGAGAAGCTGGACATCTGGTGCATATTTTAAGGCTTTTCGGAAATATCTGCTCTCAAATGGTCGGATAGAGCAAATGCATTTGTTTGTCAGCCGGGATAAGGTGTTTCGTGAGGAAGAAGTGTTGCAGGAAACAATGATTTTAAAGGTGGAAAAAACGCAGCAGGAAGTAGAAGATATTCTGGTGACATCTAGTGAGAATAGTAATGATTTTAGCCATATTTCAAGCATTACTGTACCTTATAGTGCGATTGTGTCGGGAGAGGATTTATATGTATATTTACCAACCTGTGAACGAGATATCAATGTACTTCAAAAAATAAATACATATCAGAAAACACTGCCGGATGAGGGGTTAAAGATGAAAACCGGAATTGTAGTTGATTTCAGACAATGGGATGATTTGAGAAAAGAACCGGGGGAACATATCTTACCATTGTTTTATAGTCAGCATATCAGAGATGGACGGGTAAATCATATGCCATCTGGAAAAGAATATGACTGGATTATTGATGAAAAGCCGAGTTTGATTCAAAAAAATAAAAATTATGTTTTTTGTAAACGATTTACTGCAAAGGAGGAAAGAAGAAGGTTGCAATGTGGCGTATATTCACCCTCGGATTTTAGTGAGTATCAATATATTGGCACACAGAATAAGATAAATTTCGTAGATAAGATTGATGGAAGCGAGATGGATAAGGAAACAACCTATGGAGTGTTTGCATTGCTAAATACAACATTATTTGATATGTATTACCGGATACTGAATGGGAGTACGCAGGTAAACAGTACGGAAATCAATAATATACCGGTGCCGCCGATTGTACTGATAAAGCGGATAGGGGAACGACTTATCCAATCAGATGATTTATCTACAGAAACTTGTGACAAGATTGTATTGGAGGAAGCCTATGGATAAGATAGAGGAGGTACGAACCTTTTTAGATAAAATCGGTATGCCTAGAGCGCAACAGGCAGATATTTGTTGCCTTACTATTTTGGCAATGGCAGGGATGAAACCGGATATGAAGTGGCAGGAAGCGACAAATGAGTGGATTAGAATCCATGATATTATTGCATTTTCAAACGAATACTATAAAACTACATATGCCGAAAACAGCAGAGAAACCTTCCGAAAGCAAGCCATTCATCATTTCAGAACGGCTGCGCTGATTGAAGATAATGGGAAGGCAACGAATAGTCCGAACTATCGGTATCGAATAACGGAAGAAACTTTAGAAGTATTGAAGGCATTGGGAAAAGATAAGGTTTTAGTGAGACAAATAGAACGATTTCTGCACTATCATCAATCTTTGAAAGATGTTTATGCTTCTAAAAAGAAAATGACAATGATGCCTGTAAAGATTAACGGAGCGGATTTTCATTTTTCGGTAGGCGCACACAATGAACTGCAGAAAGCAATTATTGAAGAATTTGCCCCAAGATTTGCGCCCAACGCAGAATGTTTATATGTTGGTGATACAATTCAAAAGGATTTAGTGAAAAATGTCTCGAAATTGCAGGACTTAGGTTTTGAAATCACCTTGCATGATAAAATGCCAGATGTAGTGTTGTACTGTGAAGATAAAGATTGGATTTATTTTGTGGAGTCTGTTACATCAGTCGGTCCAATCGATCCAAAACGCATTATTGAAATAGACGAAATGACAAAAGGTGTGAAGTCGGGGAAAATCTTTGTAACCGCATTTTTGGACTTTGCGACTTATAAAAGATTTGCAGAATCTTTGGCTTGGGAAACGGAAGTATGGATTGCCGATATGCCAGACCATATGATACACCTAAATGGAGATATGTTTTTGGGACCGAGAGGGTGACTGGTTTGGTATGAGAGATTTCAAATAGGAAATGTTTATTTAAAATCTTTTATAATAATTTGATAAAGATTTTAAATTTGACAAGTGGATATTTGAGTATTTTTGTCGTGATTTTAATAGGATGAATTTGCATAAAAAGGTATCAAGATTTTTATAAAATGCAAATTTGTCCTTTTATTTTGCAAAAATGGAAAATGATATTGCAAAATAGAGGGATTATGTTATATAAAAAACATAAGTTCAAAGGAATAAACTTAAATTATTTATAATGAGTGTAGAACTGTAGAAAAACTTGGTTTTATATATAAACTTTCTAATAGAGAAATTATTTTATCTTCTGCGATAATGAAATTTTCTTATTAGAATCGAATTTATGTCAAAAAGAATATCGTATGATGAAACTATTTATACATAAGTTAAAAGAAAAGCTGATATATGATAAAACAGTATTCTATATTAATCTTGAAACTCATTACGTAAATAAATTTCCTTATATAATTCTAAAATGGCGTTATATATTATCAAGAAGGAGATTTATTTGTTATCATTGGAAAGAAAATTGATGGAAAAAGAAACAGAGGATGGAATCGAGAAAATAGAAGAACATTTTTCGAGTTCTGTTTGATAGGAGGAGTAAAATTATGGCAAGATGTACAGCACCAATTAATGGTCATCGAACAGCGAGTGGGAGGGCGAATTGTCCAGTGTGTGGGAGAGGTGGTATTCAAACTTACAGCTTTTATCCTACATATTCTCCGTTATATTCTTCAACAGCAAATTATTCAAAAAGTAGTAGTGGTGGCAGACAAGATAAGAAGAGAGCACGTTGGTCTCCAAGTGGTTCTACTGTTTTATATTCGCCTGCGGAAATTAGAACACTTACTCCTGTACGTGAGAATGTTGTAAAGCGTTCGGAATTACCAGATTTACGCGATGTCTTTCTTTGCCACGCTTGGGATGACCGTAAAGGTGCAGCTAAAAAATTATATGACATACTTGAATCTAAAGGTGTAACTGTTTGGTTTAGTGAAAAGGATGTTCCTTTAGGTTCATCATTACTCCGTGAAATTGATAAAGGGTTAGCGAAATCTCGCATCGGCATTGTATTGGTTACACCCTCATTTCTTGAACGTATTAAGGGAGAAGGAGTAGCGGATAAAGAACTTTCGGCTCTGTTAGCTCGTGATTTGCTCGTACCCATTGTACATAATACAACCTTTGAGGATTTGCGTGAAGTTAGTCCGTTGCTTGGCTCACGAAACGGATTAAGTACTATTGAGGAATCCATGGAAGATGTTGCAGCCAAAATAGTGGAGTTAGTTACTATAGAAACAGATGAATAATTATAATCCACATCGTTACAATATTTGAATGTGTGAGAAAGATATTTTTTTGACGGAGTATGTTAAATATGCTTTGAAAAGAAGATAGGTAAGCGATTCTTTATCTCTGTAATCAATGAAGTGTTTGGGAAGAATTATTCATTGGATACAGAGATAAAAGCGTTGCCATCGGAAGGATATCTGACGGAAAAAGAGATAGAGGATGGAAGCAAGGAAATCGAAGAACAAATCTCCGATTTTCTTTTGAAGATAGAGAATGAAGTATATTTGATCGAGTGTCAGAGCTATGATGATAATTCTATGGCGATACGGATTGCAGAGTATGCGTTTATCGTAGCCAGACAGTTTGCAAAGTGGGATATTGGCAGGGCAGAAATATTTATGCCAAGATTCGTAGTCATCTATGTAAAGAGTTCTA
>CADBMH010000134.1 GCA_902795705.1 uncultured Lachnospiraceae bacterium
TACAATCAGGTTCAGTTCTTTGATATTTCCTGCCTGAATCTGTGAGAACAGACCATCTAAGGTAAGCTTAGACTTCGTCTCATCTAACAGCTTCTCCTTGCCCTGATTAATATAAGTATCTGCAATATTTCTCGCTTCTTTATCACTGTCTGTCGCCATGAAGATTTCTCCGGCATCCGGAACTGCATGAAGTCCCAAAATTTCTACCGGCATCGAAGGAGTCGCTTCCTTCACACGCTGTCCGTTTTCGTTCATCATGGCACGAATCTTACCATAAGCTGCACCGACTGCAATATGATCTCCGACTCTTAATGTACCCTTCTGCACCAATACTGTCGCTACAGGACCACGTCCCTTATCAAGCTGTGCTTCGACAACAACACCTCTCGCCTTACGATTCGGGTTCGCCTTTAATTCAAGCACCTCAGCCGTTAAAATAATCATCTCTAACAGCTGGTCGATACCCTCTTTCGTATGTGCGGATACCGGAACAAAGACCGTATCACCACCCCAGTCCTCGGCAACCAGTCCATGTTCTACAAGCTCCTGCTTCACACGCTCGATATTGGCACTCGGCTTATCAATCTTATTAACTGCCACAATGATTTCCACTCCTGCAGCCTTTGCATGGTTGATTGCTTCAATCGTCTGAGGCATAACACCATCATCCGCAGCAACGACTAAAACTGCTATATCCGTAGACTGTGCACCTCTCATACGCATAGAAGTAAACGCTTCATGTCCCGGCGTATCGAGGAATGTAATTTTCTCATCATTGATTTTAGTCATATACGCACCGATATGCTGCGTAATTCCACCTGCCTCTTTATCTGTGACATGTGCCTGTCTGATTGTATCCAAAAGCGAGGTTTTACCATGATCGACATGTCCCATAACGCAGACAACTGGCGGACGCTTCTTCATTAAAGCTTCGTCCTCCTCATCCTCTTTTAAGAGTTCAGCGATCAGGTCTACCTTTTCCTCCAGCTCAGCAATACAATTGTATTCCAATGCGATTTCTTCAGCCTCTTCAAAGGTGAGTTCATGGTTGATTGTAACGATATTTCCTTTAATAAACTGATTTTTAATCACAGTCGCTGTCGGAATCTTCATCGCATCAGCAAGCTCCTTGACGGTAAGCTTTTCAGGCAATGTAATCGTCTTGATTCCGTCATCCGGCTCTTCCTGTTTCTTGACCGGCTCCGGCTTGATAAAAGCACCCTTGCGGTTCGGATCTTTCTTTCTCTTTTTGCCGGTTCCTGACTGCAATGAAAACTCATCATCATAATCATCACGCCTGCGTTCCTTACCATAACGCTTATTGCCGCCCTTGGAATCCTTATTCTGCCTCTGCTGGCGTGACTGCTTTACTTCAGATTTCATGCTGTTCATTGGCATCGAAGCACCGTCTCTTCCGGAATCCCTTCTGCCTCCTCTATTGTCCCTTCCACCACGGTTATCCCTGGTTTCTCTATTTTCTCTGCCGCCACGTTCTCTGCTGTCTCTGTTCTCTCTGCCGCCGCGCTCTCTTCGCTCACCGCCTCTTGCCGGGCGGTTCTCTCTGTTTTCCTTCGCCGGACGGTTATTCGGACGATTTCTGTCCTCATCCCGTTTTTTCTTATCCTGGCCTTCTGCCTGTGCTCCCGTTGCATCCTTTTTTGCAGACTCAGCTTTCTTTTCTTTTTTCTCGGCGCTTTCTGCCTTTGTACCTTCGTCCTTCGCCGAAGCAACCGTCTTTTCCTCACCTGGTTTCTTTTCAGCAGATTCCTTTGCAGATTTCTGTTCCTGTACCTGATGGACAGGCGCAGCTTCCTTTGCTGTTTCCTTCGCCTTTGTCCCTGCTGACGCATTATTATAATACCTTAACAGAAAGCCAATCGCTTCATCCTCTATGCTGTTTTGAGCACTTTTGGCTTCATAGCCGTTTTCATTTAATAATGCAATCAGATCCTTGCTTTTCAGGTCAGGAAACTTCTCCTGCAAACTTCTTGCAATTTCATATATCTTCATTTTTGCCATATGCTACACGACCTCCTAGTCCATTTTCTTTAAAACCGCTTTTGCAAAGCCTTCATCAGTTATTGCCACAGATGCCCGAAATTCCTTTCCCAGAGAATGTCCCAGCAAATCCTTATCCGCATATTCTCTGATGGGAACCTGATGAAATTCACACATATTTCGAAATTTCTTTCTGGTATTTTCCGAAACATCTTCTGCAATGATCACCAGTGCTGCCTGACCGGATTTCACCGCATCTTCTGTTTTAAACTCACCACTCACTACAGAACCCGCCCGATACGCAAGTCCTAAAAGCCTGAGCACCTCTTCACTAGCCACCTTCTGTCATCTCCTTATAAATCTCCTGATAAACGCTTTCGGGTATTGTCACTTTCAAGGAGCGTTCCAGTGCTCCCCTTTTTCTTGCCTTTGATAAACAGTCCGTAGAGTTACATATATATGCGCCTCTTCCGTTTTTCTTTCCTGTTTTGTCTAAGAGAATTTCATTCTCCGGTGTATGGATAACGCGGATCAGATTCTTTTTTTCTTTCCGTTCTCCACAGCCGGTACATTGACGCATTGGTACTTTTTTCCCCATTTCTCCGCCTTTCGTACCCACACAGACACCTCCATTTCCCGCACAAATATAGTAACCCGGAATAGAACTGCTTCTATTCACATTTGATATCGATCTTATATCCGGTCAGCTTCGCTGCCAGACGTGCATTCTGTCCTTCCTTGCCGATTGCCAGAGAAAGCTGATCCTCCGGCACGATCACCTTTGCAGTCTTTGCTTCTTCATCAACCGTTACGGAATTTACCGCCGCCGGACTAAGCGCATGTTCGATCAGAATTTCCGGATCATCATTCCAGTTGATCACATCGATCTTTTCTCCGCGCAGTTCATCAACGATTGCCCCTACACGGCTTCCGTTCAATCCGACACAGGCACCGACCGCATCTACATTCTCATCATCCGAATATACCGCTATCTTCGTACGGGAACCCGCCTCTCTCGAAATGCTTTTGATTTCTACGATTCCATCCTGGATTTCCGTCACCTCTTCTTCAAAAAGCCGTTTAACAAACTCCGGATGAGTACGGGAAAGTGTCACTCTCGGTCCCTTCGGTGTTTCCTTGACTTCAACAACATAGAGTTTAATATGCTCTGTCGGTCTGAAATGCTCCGTTGGAACCTGCTCGCTCTCTAAGAGGATCGCATCCAGCTTTCCAATCTGAATACATACGTTTCTTCCGTTATATCGCTGAACAATTCCGGTAACAACTTCACGCTCTTTTTCCAAAAACTGGATGTAGAGTACCTTTCTTTCTTCTTCACGGATTTTCTGTACAACCACCTGCTTTGCTTTCTGTGCCGCAATTCTGCCGAAATTCTTTGGCGTGACTTCATTCCTTACCGTATCACCGACCTCAGCCTTCTCATCATACTTTAGCCTCGCCTCTGTCAGACCAATCTGTAAAACATCATCCTCTACCATATCATCTTCTACCACTTCAAATTCAGCAAATACTCCTACTTCTCCGGTCTCCCGGTCAATATTCACTCTGATATTGTCTGACTTTCCAAACTGATTTTTGCAAGCAGCAAGCAGTGAATTTTCAATCGCTTCCAAAATGATTTCTTTGCTGATCTGCTTATCTTTTTCAATAGCATCAAGAGCCTCGATCAAATCCCTGCGATCATTATTTACTGGTGTTTTTTTCTTTCTAGCAGCCATGTTTCCTTCCTCCCGGTATGTTTAAATAATTATTAAAAATCTATCGTCAATTTTACAGTCGAAATATCCGCACGCGGAATATCATATCGTTCTGAAAAATCCGTTTTCAATGTAATCGTATCACTGTCAAAATCAAGCAGAGTCCCCGTAATTTCCTTTACAGAAATATCTTTGCCGTTCTTTCCGGCAGGTATTTTCCTGCTCTGATAAAATTTGACATCCACATCCTCCCCGATGCTCCTCCTGAAATGTTTCTCCTTTTTCAACTGTCTTCCAAGTCCTGGTGAACTCACCTCCAGAACATAGGCATCCGGAATAAAATCCTCACGGTCCATAATATCGCTCCAGGTCCGGTTGACAAGCTCACAGTCATCTAAGGTAATGCCGCCCTCCTTATCAACATAAGCCCTCAAATACCATGTACCGGCTTCCTTGACATACTCGACATCAACAAGCTCAAATCCATGTTCCTCCATGATCGGATTTAATATCTCTTCCGATCTTGCTTCATATTCTTCTCTTTTTGACAAACGCATTCCCTCTTTTCTCAAAATGAAAGAGTGGACTTGCAAGTCCACTCTTTTATCATTGTTACTTAATTCTTATCTATCCTAGCACCTAATCAAAGGAAAATCAAGGGTTTTCCATGATTTTTTCTAATTTTGTCTATTTTCAACAAATTTTGCCCTGTTCCGGCCTTGATTCAGAGAAAAATTTCCTATCGGTATCCTATCCCACCGGTAACTTTACGCAAAACACATGGATTGCATTCATTTACTTACAGTCGCGAAATGTATAGACCATTCTAGCTTCATACCCCAGTTCAAAGAGTTCTTTTTCTTCTTTTTTAGCATCCTCTATATGATCAAACATACCATGCCTTACTCTGTAACAGTCTCCGACCGGCTCTATATAACAATCATAGCCGTCCTCCTGCATGTTATCCGCAAGATTTTCTGCATTCTCACGATGCATAAAAACACCGATTTCCACGGTATATTTTTCTCCACCTCTTGTTTCTGATGCTGTTACAGCTTCCTCGTTCTCCCCGATCGTCGTTAAAATACCGTCTGCAATCGCCTGTGCGATTTCCGGAAATTTCTCGTCAAACAGTCTGTTATCTGTTTCCGTATTGATAAATCCTACCTCGACAAGCGCAGCCGGCATTGCAGTCCTTCGAAGCACAGCCAGATTCGGACGCACGGAAGTCCCCAGATTCAAAAATCCAACCTCAAAAAGCTCCTCATTAATATTCTCCGCAAACTCTGCAGGAATCCCCTCATCCCGAAACACAAGCGTCTGCACACCGGAATATGTATCAGGCTCCGGACTGGAATTTCTGTGAATCGAAATAAAATAATCTGCCCCGCTTTCATTCCCGATTGCTGCCTTCTCTACCGGACTTTGATAAATATCCTCCGTCCTTGTATACAAAACATCTACACCATTATTTTCCAAAATATTCCCCACTGCTAGCGCTAACCGCAGGGTATCATCCTTTTCTAATCTGCCTTCAAACGAGGCTCCATTATCATACCCTCCGTGTCCGGCATCTAAGATCACTGTCGCCATAAGCTTCCTCCTTCTTTCCCGATTACCATTCCTTACTAAATATATGACGACATCCCAAAATGATTCCTCTATATAAAGAAAAAAGAACCACAGAGGAATGCTCTGAAGCTCTTTTATTTCTTCCATTTCCAAGAAACAGCAGCAAATTAGCTGATGATCTCTTTTACCTTAGCAGCCTTACCGATTCTGCCACGAAGATAAAATAATTTTGCACGTCTGACCTTACCTCTGCGTACCACCTCGATTTTCGCAATAATCGGAGAATGAAGCGGCCATGTTTTCTCTACGCCGACACCATTCGAGTTTTTGCGAACAGTAAATGTCTCTCTTGCCCCGCCATTCTGTCTTTTGATCACAGTTCCTTCAAATACCTGGATACGCTCTCTCGTACCCTCGATAACCTTTGCATGTACACGAACCGTGTCTCCCACACGAAACTCCGTGATATCCGACTTCAACTGCTCATTTTCGATTTCCTTAATAATATCGTTCACCTTTGTGTCCTCCTTTTCCTTTGATGTTCTTAATACTTATGTGCATTCCATGGTTTTCCATGCCCTATTGCAACCGTAACAGCGGAACATCTCATTACACAACTTCACTATTATAACACAGCAGTCCAATATTTGCAAGCAATATTCTTTTTATTTTTATCTAGTAATTAAAACTACTTGTTATTGACAAAAAAACCGTTATACCGCATAATATAATCTACAAAGAATATTTTTATTGGGAGGTAGTTACAAAATGATCAGAATTATTACAGACAGCTTAAGTGATTTGACAATGGCTTACGCAAAAGAGCATGATTTTGATATCATGCCGCTTTTAGTACGCTTTGGACAAGAAGAATACAAATGCGGAGTCGATCTTTCCAACGAAGCATTTTATGAAAAATTAGAAACCAGCGAGGAACCACCGGCAACTGCCGCTGTAAATCCATACGAATTTGAAGATATATTTAAACGTTATGTCGAAGCCGGAGATGATATTGTTGCAATTATCTTTTCAAAACATATGAGCGCAACCTTTCAGTCAGCCTCCATCGCCGCAGAAGGAATCCGGTCAGATAAGATTCATCTGATCGATTGTGAGAACGGAGCCATGGGACAGGCACTCTTAGTAGAAACTGCGGTCAGACTCCGTGATGCCGGGAAAAATGCAGATGAAATCGAAACAGAGATCCGCAACCTGATTCCGAAGACAAAGACTTATTTTGTCGTTGATAATATGAACTATCTGCATCGCAGCGGACGCATTTCCGAAACCGCCGCTGAAGTGAACGAAACAGTCAGCATCCACCCGGTTTTATATCTGAAGGCAGACGGTGTAAATCCGGTCGATAAGGTCAGAGGACGCAAATCTGCTCTCACCTGGCTTGCCAATGTTTTAAAAGAACGTCCTGCTGATGAAAATTATACATTGGTCATCGGACATTCGAATGCATTAGAGCGTGCCGAAACCTTAAAGAGCATGGTCGAAGATGCCGGAATCAAAAATAATATTCTGATTACCTGCATTGGTCCGATCGTCGGGACACATATCGGTCCAAACAGTATGGGGATCGGATATATCGAAGCATAATATTTTATTCGTTTCCTTTCATAATTTTTAATAAAACAGGAGCCTGAATAAGCAGGCTCCTATTTTAAGCCGGAATTTCCAATCAGATAAAACAAAAGCATATGAACCGGATAGATCAGATAAAAGAAATATTTTCGAACAAAAGAAAAGCTCTGATAGTTTCGCTTCTCCTCTTCCGAACTTTGATACAGCCACAGTAACGGAAGGGAAAGAATCGCAAAATGATTCAACCCTCTTGTGCAGATCATCAAAAGAGACAAAAATAAAAATTTTCTCTCCGGCTGCTCTCTGAATACATACATAACTGCAATCATCAAAATCCCATAGCAGGAATAGTCGGTTTTCAAAAGATATGCGGCACTGCATGCCAAAACCAAAAAAACGATGCCAAATACTTCCTGTAGAAAAACAGAAAAAAAATGATATCTGATATAATTCATTCCCATAAGCATCAGAAGGGCAATCCAAAAGGTAAAAAGAACATTCTGTGCTTCTATAGAAAATGGTTTTCCTATACAAAAAAGATCATAGGGAGTTTCGGAAATAACCGAAAACAGAATAAGACGAAATAGGTATTTTTTATTTTTCGATTGAAAGAAACCCTCTACGATCAGAAATGCAAAAAGCGGAAAGGAAATTCTGCCAATAATGCGAAGGATGGTATAGAGGATATGATACTGTGACTGATTCATAAAGAAATAAAAACCGATATGGTCAATGAGCATGGTGATGACTGCAATCCATTTTATATTTTCACGGGAGATATAGAAGGGCTGCTTCATAGGCGACTCCTTTCGACAGTAAATCATTCATGCTGCCAATCTTGCATTCGACAAATTCGCACTTCGTGCTTTTGCTGCTATCGCAGCATTTGTCTCATGAAGATTGGTGACAGCTTTCAGCTGTCATTGTATAAGAAAAACCATATATGGAAACAATAAATTGTTCCCATATATGGTTTTTCTTATACAATACACGCATGAATTATAACCTTTTAACAGTCTGTAGGGGAATCGAACCCCTGTTTCCGCCGTGAGAGGGCGGCGTCTTAGCCGCTTGACCAACAGACCATATTGAGCTTTACACCAACAAAAAATATAATACACTACTCTTCAAAAAAAAGCAAGTGTTTTTTTTATTTTTTTACTATTTTTTAGCATTATCTCTCAAAATACCTGTTTCCAGACACTTTCTACAAATAACACGGACACTCTTGCCTGCGTTGCAGTTCCCGTTTTATATATCTAATTTCTCTCCTTATCATGACTTGGATTTTCGCCGATTCGTTTAATCGCCTGATATACGGTTGCCGTAATCTCTGCATCGGTCTGTGTTGTATTGGCATCAAAACGATGCAGAACCACACCTGCATTTGACTGTACATATCTGGGAGGAAGCCGGTTCAAGGCAAAGGTTGCCACATCCATTCTACACTGATTACATTGGCAGTAATCCGTCGTCTTCCATAACTGGTCAATCTTTTCAAAAACCGTATCCTCCATTACATTTCTCAAACCTTCCATAGTAGAGACACCTCCTCACCTGCAGTACCCTATTACACATAACCTTCCACTACTTTATCAGCCCTATCGTAGAAAAATCAACCTTTCCCTCGTCTCCGTTTTTCTTGATCTTATGGGAACAGATACGGAAAAAAGCATGCCCGTCAATATTTTCCCGTTTCACCGGACCAACCTCAAACCGGCTGTCTATGCTCTCATTCCGGTTATCTCCCATGACAAAATATTCATCATCACCTAATGTAACACCGTCACCCTCTGACGCACTTCCGCCGTCCTCGATCTTCTGTCGGCCGTAATGTTCCTCCAAAGGCTTTCCATCTATATAAATGACATTACCGTCTATCCGCACATTCTCTCCCGGAAGTCCGATAATCCTTTTAATATAATAGTCCTTTCCCTTTCCTCTGCCATACGGATACAAAGTAATGATATCAAACCGTGCCGGATCCTTAAAATAATATGATACCTTTTCCACTAAAAGATTATCGTAATCCTGCAAGGTATTCCTCATGGAAACACCATCTACCTTCGTCCGCTGCATGACATATCTCGGCACTGCCGTCACGCATAATACAATGACCACAGCATAAATGATCAGTTCACGAATGATCGAACCCTTTTTCGGCTTTTCCTCCTTTTCCTTATTATCTCCGATCTCTGCATTTGCTTCTGTTTCCTTTTTTTCTGTACTGTTTTTTTCATCTGGAACAGAAAATGTATCCGTTTCTTCTGCTATCGTATCAGAAGCACTTTCTTTTGTCTTTTCTGATGCTTCTATCTCATCTTCTCTTGCCATAATAATACTAACTCCAATCTTATACTCTCAAACAAAAACAGCTTTTTAACCGTTTTAAGTATTTAATAATTTCTATTCCTCGGAAGATATCTCCTCGATCTCCTGAATTTCCTCTCCGGCAGCTTCATCAGCTTCCGCTGCCTCTTCCTCACTTAAGATATGGATTTTCGACTGCTCCAATTCCTCTACAGCAACAGAAAGTGCCTTCGGACATTTGGCATTCACAAGTGGCTCTACTCCGTCAATCAACTGACGTGCACGCTTTGATGTTGCTAAAACGATAGAGTATCTGCTATTGACAACCGGAGCCTCCCCGATTTCCACCTCACTGTTTACCTTGCTCATTAAATCACTATAAGACGGATGTAACATAAAAATTCCCCTTTCTCTCTCATTAAATAATTTATTATAAACTTACAAAAATTTCATGAACATTTTGCAAAAAAAATCATTTTTTCTGCACATAATCCCCCTCACATCGACTTAAAGTCCTGACTGATCCGTTCAATCAAAGCCTTACTGTTTGACTTCGTGTGATGTGCTGCCTTCAAAATACTATGGATTTCTTCCACACAGGTATCGAGATCATCATTGACCACAATATAATCGTAGGACGACATAAAAGCACACTCCTCTTTTGCCCTTGCCATGCGCTTTGCGATCACATCCTCCGTTTCGGTACCTCTCTGAAACAATCTGACCTTTAATGCCTCTGCATTTGGCGGTGTAATAAATATAAGAGATACCTCCGGAATCCGCTCTTTCACCTTTAATGCCCCCTGCATCTCAATCTCTAAGATCACATCATTTCCAAGATAAAGCTGCTCGATCACATAATCTCTCGGCGTTCCGTAGTAATTATCTACATATTTTGCGTATTCGATCAGCTCATCCTTTTCAATCATTTCCTCAAATTCTTCTACTGTTTTATAAAAATAATCCACACCCTCCTTTTCCCCTTCTCTGGGTGCTCTCGTTGTCGCTGAGATTGACACAACATAATCCTCATATTTCTCCGCAAGCTTTCCCACAACCGTTCCCTTCCCGGCTCCGGAAAAGCCCGAAATCACTGCCAGTACTCCTTTTTTACGGTTCATCCTCCGAACTCCTTTCTGTTAAAGAATTTCCGGTCACCCTGTTCTCTATCGTATCCGGCAAGAGAGCAGATAAAACAATATGTCCGCTTTCCATAACCAGAATACATTTCGTCTTTCTGCCGCAGGTGCCGTCTACTGCCATGTTTTCATCCTTAGCAACCTGTATCATTCGCTTGATCGGTGCCGCATCCGCCCGAATGATCCCGACCACCTTATCCATATTTACAATATTACCATAGCCGATATTGACCAACATAATGCCTCCTGCTTACACTATTCAATATTTTGAATCTGCTCCCTGATCTTTTCAATCTCCGTCTTTAAGTCGATAGCCTGTTCAGAAAGCTTCCGGTCATTGACCTTGGATAAAATGGTGTTGGCCTCCCTGTTCATTTCCTGAGCAATAAAATCCAGCTTTCTGCCGACTGCATCCTCAGACTGAAGCGTTTCTCTCATATGCTCCACATGACTTCTCAAACGAACGGTTTCCTCGTCAACACAAATCTTATCCGCAAAAATCGTCATCTCCGTCGCTAAAATGCCATCGTCAATCTTTTTGTCTCCTAAAAGCTCTTCCACCTTCGCCATGATCTTGTCACGGTACTCCTTAACAATTTCAGGAGATCGCTTCTCAATAAAAGAAACCCTTTCGAGTACAAAATCCAATTTCTTTTCTATATCCCGCTGGAGATTTTCCCCTTCTTTTTTCTTAACAGACAAAAAATCTGCTGCTGCACATTTAAGCACCTTCTCTAAGACCGGATAGACCTCACTGACATCCTGCTTTCGCTCCTCCAGTGTAATGACCTCCGGATAACGAATCAAAGAAGCCGCGGTAAGCCCTCGCTCCACAGAAAACTCCTGTTTTGCCTGCTCTATAGCTTCTATGTATTCTTTTGCAATCTCCGGATGATACTTTACAAACACGGTACTTTCTGCATAATTTTCATAATTAATATAAATATCCGTCTTACCTCTGGCAAGATAGCCCGACATCACATTGCGAATCTGACTCTCAAACGCATTAAATTTTCTTGGCATCTTAATTCCAAGATCTAAATATCTGTGATTTACAGACTTTATCTCTACTGTAATTTTCTGTTCCTCATCAATCAGCTCAGAGTACCCGTACCCTGTCATGCTTTTTACCATAGCGGCCTCCCCAAACACTCAATCTTTCCGTTTCCGGACATTCATCCGCAAAAGCTACCCACAACTAATTTATTTTACCGAATTTTCCCTTATCCGTCAAGATTTCTTATCGTCTTTTTTCGAATCTTTTTTCGAATCCTCTTTCTTTTTCGATAACTTCTCTTTTATTTTTTCTGCAGACTGCTGCATCTTTTTGATCGGGTTCTCCTTCTTCGGCTTTTCAAAATCCTCCGGTGCATAGAGAATATATAGCGGTGTTCCATCTGCATCCAGCCGGATTTCTTTTAAGTTTCTGTACGAATCAGTCACCGTAGACAAATTCTTCTTTCTAAGCTTCCAGTTTAAGGAATCCGCAATGATCCGGTAAATGACCGCAAACAACGGCACGCCGATGAGCATTCCAACAATCCCCCAGATTCCGCCGAAAAACAGGATAGAGAAAAGCACCCAGAACGCGGACAATCCCGTAGATTCCCCCAATATCGCAGGACCGATCAGATTTCCGTCCACCTGCATCAAAATCGCAATCATGATAATAAAATACAGTGCCTGAACCGGACTGACCAAAACAATCAAAAGCGCGGAAGGAATCAGACCGATATACGGACCAAATACCGGTATCATATTGGTTACGCCGATGATCACACTGATCAGCATCGGATACGGCATCCCAAGTAAAGTCATAAGCACCAGACAGATTATCCCTACAATTGTCGAATCCACAATCTTTCCGATGATAAAACCACTGAACATCTTATGGGAAAGCTTTATATAATGCACAAGGACATCTGCATGCCTTTTCGAAAAGATACCATATACTAACTTCTTAGCCTGTGCAGAAAAGGTATGTTTGCTCGACAGGACATAGATTGCCACGATGATGCCTATGAACAGATTATACAAAACATTAATAAAGCCCATCAGACCGTTTGCGAGGTTTACTGCCACGGTATTCACACCGGGAAGAAAATCAGACTGCATCCACGGCAGTACCTTGTCCGTGATCACTTCCTCTAAAGAACCGGCAATGTCCAGTGCAAACTTCTGAAAATTATCGGTGATAAATTTATTATTACGAATTGCCGTTTCCATTTTTTTATAATAAAACTCTACATTTTCCGGCAATATATCGATCAATGACGCTACCGTATCAACAAGCTGAGGAATCACCATCCAGCACAGGATCACAATAACGAAAAGTCCGAAGATCAGGGACAGAAAAATGGAAATCCCGCTGATGAGCCCTTTTGTTTTTTCGGAAACGGTATTTCCCTTTCTTTCAAACAGCTGAATGAGTTTTTTCTGTATCAGATTTACTAAGGGATTCAAAATATATGCAATCACAAAACCGTAGATTACAGGCTTGATTACGCCGAAAAGATAAAGAACCGCATCTAAAATTTCCTTAATATTTATAATGATCAGATATAAGATAATTACGGAAACCGCAACCAAAAACAGTCCGATCCATCTTAAGAAAGCCTCTTTTACAGAAAAGACATGTCTGCCTTTCTCATCCACATAGGTCTCCTCCTCTAATATCCTGTCTAAAACCTCCGTTTCATTTGTATGTTCATTACTATTACTCATAATCGTTTCCCTTCCTGTCCTTTTCTACCGAAAGCTTTCATGATCAATCCGGCTTGTCCTTGTGAATAATAACGTTCCCTCAATATTTTTCCACTCGCAGCCTCAAAATCTTAAAAAATGAAAACAACAGACTCATCTGCTTCATAATATGATACCTATTTTTCCCATATTTTGCAACTAATAGTTCCTCATTCTGAAAACTTTTTCGATTTTTTTCAAAAAGGGGGTTTTCAAATCAAAAAAAATGTGGTATGGTAGTTGCAGTTAGAAAATATTGCATAGAACAAAGGCGTTCTCAATTTATTTGAGTACGCCTTTTATCGTTAAAAGCTGTATTTTGCTGGCTAAGGTGTAGTTAAGATTCATAATCTCCCAAACACATACATATATTTATGCATGCTTTGGATGAATTTCTATGAGAAAAATATTTCTACAGGAAAGGATGGTATCCGATATGGAAACAAATGTAATCGAAGAAGTATTTGGAACTGATGTATTCAATGATGATGTGATGCAGAAAAAGTTGCCGAAGGACGTCTATAAGTCCTGGAAAAAGACTTTAGAGAGCGGCGCGGAGTTAGATTCCGATATTGCAAATGTCGTTGCACATGCAATGAAGGAGTGGGCTCTGGAGCATGGGGCAACCCATTATACCCACTGGTTTGAGCCGCTTACCGGTGTGACCGCAGAAAAGCATGACTCCTTTTTAAGCCCTGCTTCTGAAAGCAAGCCGGTTCTGGAATTTAAGGGCAAAGAGCTGATAAAGGGCGAACCGGATGCCTCCTCCTTCCCTTCCGGCGGACTTCGTGCCACCTTCGAAGCAAGAGGATATACCGCATGGGATTGTACCTCGCCTGCCTTCTTAAAGGAGGATGCCGCAGGAGTGACCTTGTGCATCCCTACCGCATTCTGCTCCTATACAGGAGAAGCTCTTGATAAAAAGACTCCTCTTCTTCGTTCCATGGAGGCGATCAGCAAACAGGCAGTCCGCATCATGAAGCTTTTCGGCTATGATGATGTGAAAAAGGTCTCCTGCTCCGTCGGACCGGAACAGGAATATTTCATCGTTGATCACGATATGTATATGAAGCGTAAAGATTTAATTTTCTCCGGTCGTACCCTTTTCGGTGCACCGGCTCCAAAAGGTCAGGAATTGGATGACCACTATTTCGGAACGATCAAGGAGCGTATCGCTGCCTATATGAAGGATCTCAATATCGAACTCTGGAAGCTCGGAATCCTTGCTAAAACCCAGCATAACGAGGTTGCTCCGGCACAGCATGAGATGGCACCGATCTATACGACAGCAAATATCGCGACCGATCACAACCAGCTTGTCATGGAAACGATGAAAAAGGTTGCCAAAAGACATAATTTAGAGTGTCTCCTTCACGAAAAACCATTTGCCGGAGTCAACGGCTCCGGAAAACATAACAACTGGTCCATTATCACGGACACCGGAATCAACCTTTTAGATCCGGGCAAAAAACCACATGAAAACACCAAATTCCTGCTTTTCTTAGCTGCCGTGATCCGCGCTGTTGATGAGCATGCTGAAATCTTAAGGCTCTCTGCCTCCAATGCGGGAAATGACCACAGACTGGGTGCAAACGAAGCACCTCCTGCAATCATCTCCATCTTCCTCGGCGAGCAGCTTGAAGATATTATAGAGCAGATTGTCCGCGGTGATGTTTCCTCTTCTATCCAGGGCGAAAGCTTAGATACCGGTGTTCATGTGCTTCCGGTACTGAAAAAGGATGCAACGGACAGAAACCGTACTTCTCCGTTTGCCTTTACCGGAAACAAATTCGAGTTCCGTATGCTCGGTTCCTCTCTTTCCATTGCAGGACCGAACTTTACCTTAAATGCGATCGTAGCAGATGTATTACAGGATTTTGCCGATGAACTGGAAAAAGCAGATGATTTTGACAGTGCGGTAAAGGATCTGATCAAGAGAACCGTAACCGAGCATCAGAAGATTATTTTCAACGGGGACGGATATTCTGATGAGTGGATTGAAGAAGCTGAGAAACGCGGTCTTCCGAATATCAAATCCTTTGTAGAAGCAATCCCTTATCTGACAACGGAAAAATCCATAAAAATGTTCGAAAGACAGAATGTATTTACAAAGGCAGAGCTTGAATCCCGTGTAGAAGTAAATTATGAGAACTATTCAAAGACGATCAATATCGAAGCAAAAACCATGATTGATATGGCAAGCAAGCAGTATATCCCTGCTGTTATCCAGTACACGACAAGTCTTGCCGAGTCGATCAACAGCATAAAAGCTGCCTGCCCTGCAGCAGATGTCAGTGTGCAGACGGAGCTTTTGACCAAGTGCTCTTCTCTCCTCGCTGATGCGAAAAAGGCCTTAGTCGAGCTTGAAAAAGTAACCGAAGAAGCCGCAGAAAAGCCGGAAGGCAAAGAACAGGCAGAATTTTTCCGTGATGTTATTTTTGTAAAAATGGGTGACTTAAGAGCACCGATCGATGAATTGGAAATGCTTGTCGATGAAGACTACTGGCCGGTTCCGACCTATGCGGAGTTGATGTTTGAGGTATAAAACGGACGGTTGCCACATACTGAATCAACTCGACCGTCCTATAGCAAAAGCCCGGTATAGCCGGGCTTTTGTCACTACTGTTTCGATACTGAATCAACTCGACCGTCCTATAGCAAAAGCCCGGTATAGCCGGGCTTTTGTCACTTCTACTTGACCACCTTTTTAAAATACGCTAAAATAAATCTGCTATACTGATTAACGAACTGCACGAAACCATACAGATAGGAGAATATTATGTCAGGCAGAAAATTCAAAGACTCTATGCCCTTTGCACCGCTAAAAATCGTTGCAATGAATAATTGTAAGGAACTTGGTGATAAGATTAATGAAAGAATCGTAAGCAGAAGAAAAAAAGCTCTGGAAACCTCAGAAAAACCAAGCTTTATGACTGCTGATTATGAAAATGACAACTACTTAGTTGATTTTGATACTCCACGCCGCGGTACCGGTGAGGGAAGAGCCATTGTGCACGAATCTGTCCGCGGTACAGATATGTTTATCATTGCAGATACGGTAAACTACAGCGAAACCTATCAGATGGCAGGTTCTGAAACACACATGTCACCGGATGACCATTTTAGCGATTTAAAACGCATTATCATGGCATGCAGTGGTCATCCCCGCAGAATCACGGTAATCATGCCATTTCTCTATGAAGGCAGACAGCATATCCGTGTCATAAACGAATCCTTAGACTGCGCTCAGGCAATGCAGGAATTGATCGCTATGGGTGTCGAGACGATAATTACCTTTGACGCGCACGACGGACGCGTACAAAATGCGATTCCGAATGATGGATTTGATAATTTTTATACGACTTTTCAATTTATGAATGAAATTTTGGCAACAAATAAAGAATTAAAGGTAGACTCTGAGCACCTTACCATCGTAAGCCCTGACGAAGGTGGTATGCGCCGTGCCGTATATTACGCCAATCAACTCGGTGTGGATATGGGCATGTGCTATCGCAGAAGAGATTACTCTAAAATGGTACATGGCGAGCATCCGGTTGTTTCTTTTGAATATCTCGGCAAACCGGTAGAGGGAAAAGAAATCATTATTGTCGATGATATGATTGCCACAGGAACCTCTGTGTTAGAGGTTGCCAGAGAAATCAAAAAGCGTGGTGCTAAAAAAATCTCCATCTGTGCGACATTCGGATTATTTTCAAATGGTTTAAAAGAATTTGACCGGGCATACGAGGAGCATTTATTTGATTATATCTATACGACGAATCTCTGCTATTGTCCTGCTGAATTAAAGAATAAACCATATTATTACAATGTGGATCTGAGCAGATATATTGCACTGATTATTGATACCTTAAACCACGACACCTCTGTCAATGAGATTCACGATGCAAATGCCCGTATCAGAGAATTGATAAATAAACGCAACGCGGAAAAGTAAAAGTCCCTCCGGCTTTTATCCGGCTTCTATTGCATTTACAATATGTGTGATCTCCTCTCCGTCAAAGGCGATCACATCAAAACGGCACGGAATATCCATTCGGTATTTTTTCACATATAAATAAATCTTAGCAGCCGCTAAGAGTCTTTTTTGTTTTTGTTTTGTCACGGCGAAAAGCGCACTGCTAAGCCCGTCCTTTTTTCTGTACTTTACCTCTACAAATACAAGGCAGTTTTCATCTTTTGCTACGATATCAATCTCGCCCTGCCTGGTATAAAAATTTTTTTCCAAAATCTGATAACCTTTTTTCTCTAAAAACAAAGCAGCCTTATCTTCATAGACTGCTCCTTTTTCTCTGTTGTTCTTCTTCAAAATATCCTCCCTATAGTGTCAAGTGTTTTTTTCTAAATAATTCAAGGAAATTTTACTATATACCTCTCCTGTCATCCACAAACCGGGTAACTGTTCCATCCTTTTTTCTTACTTTTTATTTCCTTTATAGCGATCCATCACCTTTCCTTTGATTTTATCCATTGCATCCACATACACAAGCACTTCTGCCACAACCTGATAAAGCTCCCTCGGAATATATTCTCCCAGTTCAATATTTTCAAGACTTTTCGCAAGCTTGGCATCCTGATGGATCGGTACATCATATTCCTTTGCCTTATCAATGATCTTCTCCGCAAGATATCCTTTACCACTTGCAATGACCTTTGGTGCAATATCGTCTTTTTCATATTCCAGAGCGATAGCAGACTGCTCTCTGTTCGGATTCAAAACATCCTTTCCATAAATCTTCTTTTTTTCTTCCGCCATACTCTCCTCCTCGCCGGATAAAACCAAAGAACGGTTTTATTTCCTCATATTTTTAATAAAGGTTCGTCTGTGGATCGGCGTCGGGCCAAATTCTGCCAGCTTATCCATATGTAATTTTGTGCCATATCCCTTATGAACCGCAAATCCATACTCCGGATACGCCTGATCATACTCCACCATCATCCGGTCCCTGGTTACCTTTGCTAAAATGCTCGCCGCTGCAATCGAAACACTCTTTGCATCTCCCTTTATAATACCGACCTGTTTCATGGACATATGCGGGCTATTGACCGCATCCACTAAAAGTAAGTCCGGTGTGATTTTCAACTGCTCCACTGCCAGATGCATCGCCTCGTAAGTCGCCTGCAAAATATTGATTTCATCAATCCGCTGTTCCGATACGATTCCAACGCCCCAGGCTACCGCCTTTTCTGTAATTTCATCATACAAAAGCTCTCTTTTCTTATCATTCAATTTTTTCGAATCATTCAGATACAAAATTTCCACATCCTTTGGTAAAATACAGGCTCCTGCTACTACAGGTCCGGCAAGAGGTCCCCGCCCCGCCTCATCAATTCCACAGATTGCAGAATATTCCTGATATTTTTCTTCATAGAAATGCATTTCTTTCAAACGCGCAAGCTCATGGAGCATAGCCTGATCCTGTTTTTTGCATTTTATGATGATATTTTGAACACCCTTTCGCTCATCTGCTTCATAGATGGCATATAATTCTTCCCGCTTAAGCACAGGTGCAGCCTCTAATTCTTTTTTTATCTCTGAAATTGCTTTTCCCAAAATGTACTCCTTTTTTCTTCTTTATTTGAAACAATTCTATTTATTGTATAACCATGAATATATAAGCTTATTTTACCTTTCCCATACGCGAAAACGGCCAAATACGAAAGACCACCTTACCGTCAATATCATCTTTCTTTATCGCTCCCACATATTCGCTTCGGCTGTCTGTGCTCAGGTTTCGATTATCTCCGAGAACAAAATATTCATCTTCTCCTAATTTAATCTCATCTCCTGCGATACCGGGATCTAATATTTCTGATAATCGATATGTATCTGTCGTTAATTTTCTTCCGTCAATATACACATTTCCGTCCTGGATCTGCACGGTCTCACCCGGCATGCCGATGATACGTTTCACATAATATGATGTTTCCTTTTTTTCCTTCTTCTTTTCCTTTTCAGGAATTGTCACAGGAAAAACGATAATCTCGTACCGCTTTGGATTATGGAAATGATAGCCGACCTTTTCGATGAAAACATGATCCCTGTCAGAAAGCGCCGGCTCCATGGAACTTCCTTCTACCCTCGTTTCATAGATACAAAAATGTGTAATCAAAGATGCGGCTAAAAAGCCGACTAAAACACAGATACAAACCAACAAAATATTATTTACAAACGAAAGCATCGGAGTTTCCGAGGTCGGGCGCTTCTTCTTTTCTCCCTGTCTCGCAATCTCCTCTTTGACAATGGAAGGATCCGGTCCGGCAGGCTTTTCTTCCTCTCCTAATAAAGCCATATTTACGCCGGACACATTTCTTGCACTTCTCATCTTCGTCGGTCTGCTTTTTTCCCTTGCCTCTTTCTCTTCCTTTTCTGTATGTACTTTCGCCTGTGGCTCTGTTTCCGGCTTTTCGTTTTCCGGATAGACTTCTGCATGCGGCTTTAGCTCTGTTTTCTCCTTTTCTTTCTGTGTATCAGCTTCTATCTGTTCCGCCGTTACTTCATCTGACGGCTTTTCCTCTATCCTCTCCGCCGTTACTTCATCTGACGGCTTTTCCTCTATCCTCTCCGCCACCACTTCATCTGACGGCTTTTCCTCTATCTGCTCCGCCACCACTCCATCTGATGGCTTTTTCTCTGCCTGTTCCCCCCGCAGCTCAATTTCCTGCTCGTATTGCTTTCCTATCTTTTCGACAAAGGATAAGTTTTCTTTTCTCTTTTGATCTGCCTCCCGATAAATTCGGATCTGCTTACAAAACTCTAAACTGTCCTCAATTACCTTTTCATCATACATGATAATCCCTCATGCCGAAGCACTTGTTTCTAAGGCACCGCAAAAGAAATCGTGAATACGATTTCTTTTGTCGGATAAAGGCTATTTGGGCTTCGGCACAAATAGCCGTGTGAAAAATAATTTGCTGAAATTTTCAGTATAATCTGAAAATTTCATGCTTTTCAAAATTATTTTTCACACTGACCTCTCATTTCAAAATGTTAATATCCTCCGGTACTTCTAAACTGAAAAGGCCAAGCTTTCCTGCCCGAAAATCATCTACCAGACATCTTGCCGCCTTATCCAGATCAAACTCTCCACCTGTTTTTACAATTCCCCGTCTTTTTGCGATTTCTGTCAAAATCTCCGATGCTTCCTCTCTTTGACTGATTTCATAGAAAGCCGCAATTTTCCCCGGATATTTTTCTTCCAGATAAGAAATCAAAAGCACACAAACCTCATAAATATGAAACAGCTCGTCCTTAATAGAACCGATATACGCAAGTCTGAGTCCCACATTTTGGTCATCAAATTTCGGCCACAAAATTCCCGGTGTATCTAACAGCTCTGTATTTTTATTCAGTCTGATCCACTGTTTTCCCTTAGTCACACCCGGTTTATTTCCGGTTTTCGTACATGCTTTTTTTGCAAAACTGTTGATAAATGTAGATTTTCCGACATTCGGAATCCCTACGATCATCGCCCGGATCGGCCGGTTTAGAATCCCACGCTTTCTGTCACGCTCAATCTTTTTGGCACATGCCTTTTTTATTAACTCCTGAACATCTCTGACACCGGTTCCCTTTTTCGAATTAACCTTAGAAACAAAAAATCCCTTTTCCTGATAATAATCCATCCACTGCTTTACAACCTCCGGATCAGCCAGATCATATTTATTCATAAGAAGGATTCTGGATTTTCCATTTGCCAGTCCATCAATATCCGGATTTTTACTGCTATATGGAATTCTGGCATCTACAAGCTCTATGATCACATCAATGAGCTTCAGGTTTTCCTGCATCATTCGCTTTGCCTTTGTCATATGTCCCGGATACCACTGGAATTCCATCTTTACCTCCCACTCTTTTCCTTATCAAATTCATTCATCATTCCGATAAATTCTACCGTATTCATACGAATCCACGCTTTTCCCAATATATTCTCTCTTAAGATATTTCCAACCTTCGCATTCCGGCTGTCTTCTCCGTTATTCCGGTTATCACACAAAAGAAAATATTCATCATCATCTAACGTAATCTTTTCCAGAGCCAGACCGCCGTTTTCCATAACCGGAAACTTGTATTTTTCTTTTAATTTTTCTCCGTCAATATAAACCTTCCCGTCTTTAATCTGGACCTGTTCCCCCGGCAGACCGATTACTCTCTCTAACATGTAATAATTATGCTCCGAGCCGCTTTGCCTGACAAGGACAACATCATTTCTCTTAATGGAACCAATATGATAGATCAATTTGTTGATCAAAATTTCATCTTCCTTTTTTAATGTCGGCTTCATATCCTGCCCTGTGACTGTGTAGCGTTCAAAACCATAATGCGTCAAAAAATATGCAGCGGACACAACGATAATGATCTCTGCTAATGTAATCAGAATTTTAATGACAAGCTTCTTTCTTGCCCCCTTTTGATATTCCAGATCAAAATTATAATTCATGAAAACGTATACACCCCTAACTCAGATAATCCTGCAAAGTCTTTAAAGCATGCTTCGCGATCATGCACTTAAAATGTTCTTTGCAGTATTGTTCGGCAAACGGCTGTTTAACCTGATGATCCGCATACTCGATGATCGTCTCGCATAACATTTGATATTCTTCCATGCGAAGCTTTCCTTTTTTTATGAACAGATAATAATGATTCGTTTTCACATCCTTATATAATCTGCTTGGAACGCTCTTTTGAAGCGGAATCCCCCCTGCAAAATCCTCCACGGCATCCAAGGAAGAAAAGCAGAACAGCTTCGCCTGTGAGCTTCTTCGGTCTGTTCTCGCTTTCCTTTTTTCGGTCGTTCCATGCTCCTTTTGTTCAATTCTCTCTCCGGCTCCGAGCACGCCCTCTTCTTCAGCAGAAGCCATTTCTTTTTCTGCCAGTACATCAGAAAAAGACCGCCCGGAATCTTCCTCAAGCATCTCTGCCAGATTCTGCAGCTGGCTTAACATATTATGAATACTGTCTTCACTCTTATCAGAAAATGTGATCATTAAAGAATCGTCCGGCAGACGCATAAGCTGCATGGAGATCATATCACTCTCAACCTCATAGCCAACCTCTTCCTCTGCGCGCTCCACAAGCTGCTCCAAAAAGTCCCTGGACTTCTCCTGATTTGTAAAAAAGTCCTCAATCCGCAGACCATATTCATTCATTTCCTCTACGGTCATATGACACTGTATCGTATTTTTCCCAATTCTCTCAAATTCCATAAACACTCCAATCCGACAGAACCGGTTCCTATGTATCCTATCACACAAATGTCCGACCGACCTGCCTTCACTCTTATCTATATATTATTCAAATCCACCCTATGTATTCCCTGCCCGAAGTGTATTCCCGCTCTTCGGATATGGTACCCTATTGTTCTTTATTGTAATGATTTCTTGCAATTCTGTCAATGGAAATTAAAAGAAAACAGGGTATTACGAAAAGAAAATCTTTCCGGTAATGCCCTGTTTCTTTATAGATTGATTCGTATCATTCTATTATTTCACGAAATTCTTTAACTCCTCCGTAAGCTTCGGTACAATCTTATTCAGGTCGCCGACAATACCGTAGTCAGCTACATCAAAGATCGGAGCTGTCTCGTCCTTATTGATCGCAACAATGATATCAGACTCCTCCATACCTGCTGTATGCTGGATTGCTCCGGAGATACCGATTGCAAAATATACATTCGGACGAACGGTCTTACCGGTCTGTCCTACCTGTAACTCCTTCGGCTTCCATCCGCTGTCTACTACTGCACGGGAACAGCTTACCGTACCGCCGATTGCCTCGGCAAGATCCTCTAAAATCTTAAAGTTCTCAGGACTTCCTACACCACGGCCGCCGGATACCAAGATCTTTGCATCCTGAATATCTACGACATCAGAAAGCTCCTTCACAACCTCTAAAATCTCTACATATTTGTTATTCGGTGTGAATCCCGGATTGTATTCGATCACTTCTGCCGTAGCACCGGAAACCGGCTCAATCTTCTGCATAACACCCGGGCGGACCGTAGCCATCTGCGGACGGTTATCCGGGCATGCAATCGTAGCGATCGTATTTCCGCCGAATGCCGGACGAGTCATCAGAAGCTGATTATGCTTCTGCTCCTGATTCGGAATCGGATTAAGAGGGAAATCACCAATCTCAAGTACCGTACAATCTGCGGTAAGACCGGTAGCCACTCTTGCGGATACTCTAGGACCTAAATCTCTTCCGATTGCCGTAGCACCTACTAAAACGATTTCCGGCTTATATTCATTGATCACAGAGGAAAGGGCATGTGCATAAGGCTCGGTTCTGTATTCCTTTAATTCCGGATCATCTACAACGATTACCTTATCTGCGCCATACTCTGCTAACTGGTTTGTTAACCCTTTGACATCAGAGCCGATCAGGACTGCCGTAACATCTGTGCCAAGATCTCCTGCAAGCTCTTTTGCTTTACCAAGTAATTCGAAGGCGATACTGCTAAGCTCACCGTCTACCTGCTGAGCATAGACATAAACGCCTTTATATTTTGCTAATTCTTCTGCATTCATTGCACCCATTTTATTCACCACTTTTCCTTTTTATATTGATTAGATTACATGCTTCTCTTTTAACTTATCCATAATATAAGATACTGCCTCTTCCGGAGAGTCCGGTGCAACCTTTTCTCCTGCTCCCTTCCTTACCTTATCGGAAGCCTTTGCGATCTTCGTAGGAGAACCGTTCAGACCAAGGTTTGAATCATCTACATCCTTTAAGTCTGCTCTGCCCCATGTCGTGATCTCCTTCTCATA
>CADBMH010000135.1 GCA_902795705.1 uncultured Lachnospiraceae bacterium
ACAGAACGGAGGGGCGCATATGGGAATCTATCTGAATCCGGACAATACACTTTATATGGAAGCCGTAAATTCAGAAATTTATGTGGAATGGAAAATGAGGAAGCAGTTACGGTTTTGATGGACGGCGGCAGAGTGCAGATTGATATATAGAAACGACATAGTGAAATTAACTGTTATTTGTGCGTTAAGGGGGATATAATTGCACTAAAAGTAAAATATACCTCAATAACCTGCTGATAATATATATTTTAAAAGAGAGCAGTCAAAGGGCAATGCTCTCTTCTTTGTGTGTTTTATCAATATAAAACAGTTCACGGAAGTATTTGGTTAAAATCATTTGAACGACTATTTGAGTAGAGATAAAAATGCAATCAAATCACCTGATTATGACATGATAGTATTGAAAGGCATTCATCGATGAAAAACTTTCTGTAAGGAGAAACGGCATGAGGGCAGAGAAAATAGAAGGCTATATAACGGAATACGGAAATGAACTCTTTCGGTTTTGCTGTTATCTGACGGGAAACAAGGGAAAGGCGGAGGATTTGTATCAGGATACGTTTTTGACCGCATTGGAGCTTCAAAGGGAAGTAGACAAAGAAGCTGCAAAAGGTTTTTTAGTCGGTATCGCGGCAAATCTCTGGAAAAATCAGTGGCGCAAGGAAAAGCGGAGACAGAAATTCATCACACAGACGGAGATTCCCGTAGATGAAATGTCTTTTCAAAACGAGGGAAAAGCGTCCGAAAAGGAAGATCCGTTGGATATCGTCGTAAATAAAGAGACGGAAGCTTTCGTGCAGCGCATTGTTAATGCACTGCCGGAAAGATACCGGCTCATTGTTCTGATGTATTACAGCGCAGAGCTTACGACAGCGGAAATTGCAAGAGAGCTTCATATCAGTAAGGGAACTGTCACAAGCAGGCTTCTCCGTGCAAGGGACAAAATTAAGAAAGGTCTGGAGGCGAGTGGTTATGAAAGATAGCAGGAAAGAAGCTTCTTTGGAAGAATGTGCGGAACAGGAAAAAAGCAGTAGTTCTGTAGAACAGTTGTTGAAAAATATTTACGGACAGGGAGAACATCCTGCAGACGCTCTGAACCGGACTGTCATTGAAAAGGTAAAGGAGCGGGAGAGTATGAAAAATCAGGGGTTAAAAACAGGGAAATATAAAAAGATCTACAGGAGAGGGATGAGGAGGTGTTCGGCTGTGGCTGCAGCATTTTTTGCAGTGCTTATCATTGCCGGTGGTGTGTGCGCGGCAAACGGCTATTTCGGGTTGGATTTTTTTGCAACAAGGTATGATAAAAATGCAAAGCTGTCCGATGATGCGAAAAAGCTGATTGAGGAAAAACCGGAGGTGACGATAAGACCGTACCGGGATAAGAATGCAGGACCGGCACTTCTTGATTATCAGGTAACAGAGGCTTTGTGCGATCACAGGTTTGTTGCCGTGACGGTTGAGGTTTCCTTAAAGGATCCGGAGAAATATCTGCTTGTGGGGGAGGATGATTTTATACCGGATCAGGTTGTGGACTATAGATTACATTCGGGTTCGGCGGGAACGCAGATGAAAGAGCTGTCCGGTATGGGAATCGACAGCAGGCAGACCGTGGAAGAATACTGCAGGGAGCATGGGAAAAAATGGGTTGGAATTAACTTTGTAAGTCCGGAAGACTCGGTGGTTGTTCAGAGGGGATACTGTGAGTATCAATATTCCGGGACCGGAAAGCTGACAGCAATTTTTCGTGGAGAAAGACAGGAAACAAAGAAAAAAGATTTTGTGGTTGAGATAGTACCTAAGGTATCAACGGATGTTACCGTAACCGGCAAAGCGGGGGATCAGGTATGGGAGTATAAGAATTATAATGAAGATATGTTCAAGATTACCGTACACGATAATAGTAAGGAACAGACGGCACAGTACCGGATCGTTGAAAATGTCAGCGAAAGCAAAAAAATCAAGGAGGATGCAAAGGGAAATGCGTTTTTGCCGGGACCGGATATTTCGGTAGAAAAGATAGAACTGACATCAACAGAGGTTGGAAGTTATGCTACGGTGTTCTATCGGCCGGACGGACTGAAGGGAGATGCTAAATACATGTATTTTATGCTTTCTGACAAAGAGGGAAACAGGGCGGATGATATGATTTTAGGCGGAGGAGGCAGTCTGGAATTTCTGGGGAACGGTCTCTATAAATCAGAAAGTATCGGATATTCGATAGGACTTCCGGAGGAAATCTATCTGGAATCAGACTGGTTTAAGGTCTATAAGGCGGTAAAGCAGTGATAGAGGATTTGCAGACGAACCGGGGCGCAAAATTGTGAGGAGAATCAATGATAGAGATTCATAATGTTTCATTGCAGATACAAAAAACAAATATATTGCAAGACATTAATGTTATGTTTGAAGATGGACAGATCCACGGGATCGTCGGCAGGAACGGAAGTAGGAAAACATGGGGATTATCATTGAGACACCGGGTTTTATCCCGTACTACAGCGGATATAAAAACTTAAAGCTGTTGGCTGATTTGAATAAAAAGATCGGGGCGGGAAAAATCAGGAAGACGATGGAGTTAGTCGGTCTGGAACCGGATTTAAAACGGCATGTGAGAAAGTACAGCCTTGGTATGAGGCAGCGGCTCGGTATCGCACAGGCGATCATGGAGGAGCCGGATCTGCTGATATTGGATGAGCCGTTCAACGGACTGGACGAGGAGGGGGTGAATGAGATGCGGAGGGTGTTCTTAAAGCTAAAAGAAGAGGGGAAAAACATCATCCTTGCCTCGCATAATAAGGAAGATATCGAGGTACTCTGCGATACGGTGCATCAGATGAAAAAGGGGGAGATTGTTTCCAGTGCGTGAGGGAGATTTCCAGCTACCTGTTGTTGGTGGAAAGATAATCGAAAAAAACAGTTGACAACGGATCCTTTTTTGGTGTAAACTTTTGGGAAATACCATATACACCAAAGGAGGATTATTATAATGGGTAAGATCATAGGAGAAGGGATTACATTTGATGATGTACTCTTAGTTCCGGGTTATTCTGAAGTAATCCCGAATCAGGTTTCTCTGGCAACGAACCTGACGAAAAAGATCAGGTTAAACATTCCGATGATGAGTGCCGGAATGGATACGGTCACAGAGTACCGTATGGCGATTGCCATGGCAAGACAGGGTGGGATTGGTATTATCCATAAAAATATGTCCATTGAAACACAGGCAGATGAGGTTGATAAGGTAAAGCGTTCCGAGAATGGTGTGATTACGGATCCTTTCTATCTTTCTCCGGAGCATACTCTGGAAGATGCGAATAATTTGATGGCAAAGTTTCACATTTCCGGTGTGCCGATTACGGAAGGGAAAAAGCTAGTCGGAATCATCACGAATCGTGATTTGAAGTTTGAGACGGATTTTACAAAGAAGATCAAGGAGTCCATGACTTCAGAAAATCTGATCACGGCAAAGCAGGGAATCACCTTGGATGAGGCAAAAAAGATTCTTGCGGAGTCGAGAAAAGAGAAGCTTCCAATCGTAGATGACGATGGCAATTTAAAAGGACTTATTACGATCAAGGATATCGAGAAGCAGATTAAGTATCCTTTAGCAGCAAAGGATTCTCAGGGAAGACTGTTATGCGGAGCAGCAGTCGGGATTACAGCAAATGTCTTAGAGCGTGTAGAGGCTCTGGTGGACAAGCATGTAGACTGTATCGTTCTTGATTCTGCACATGGACATAGTGCAAATGTGCTTCGGTGTGTGAAGATGATCAGGGAAGCTTATCCGGAGCTTCAGATCATTGCAGGTAATGTTGCAACCGCGGAGGGAACGGAAGCTCTTATTAAAGCAGGAGCAGATTGTGTGAAAATCGGAATCGGTCCCGGTTCGATCTGTACGACGCGTGTCGTTGCAGGAATCGGTGTGCCTCAGATTACAGCGATCATGTCTGCTTATGAGGCGGCAAAGAAGTATGATGTGCCGATCATTGCCGATGGTGGTATTAAATTTTCCGGGGACATGACAAAGGCGATCGCGGCAGGTGCAAATGTATGTATGATGGGAAGCATCTTTGCAGGCTGTGACGAAAGTCCGGGAGAATTTGAATTATATCAGGGAAGAAAATACAAGGTTTATCGTGGCATGGGTTCGATCGCAGCGATGGAGAACGGCAGTAAGGATCGTTATTTCCAGACCGATGCCAAAAAGCTTGTACCGGAAGGTGTCGAGGGCAGAGTTGCATATAAGGGGACCGTGGAAGATACGGTATTCCAGCTGATGGGCGGACTTCGTTCCGGTATGGGGTATTGCGGTGCGGCAGATATCAAAACCTTACAGGAGAGTGCGCAGTTTGTGAAAATTTCCGCAGCATCCTTAAAGGAGAGCCACCCGCATGATATCCACATTACGAAAGAGGCTCCAAATTATTCGATGGAGGCGTAAACTCTGTTTCAAGATGGCTGAAACAGAGCACATTAACCATGCTGATACATTTTTATATGATCAGAAAGTCTTATAAAGGAAGTGGTTTCCGGCGGTTTTATTTTAAAAATAAAATTGTACGGGAACCATTTTCATTTGAAACAGTATAGACCATTTTTGGTTTTTAGAATACAAATACCGGCAAAACGATATAGGGAAACAGTTCCTAATATGATCAGCGAAAAATTTTGAGGTAATTATGGCAGGAAAACGAAAAAAATATACAAAGGATTTTCTAAAAAAAAGAAACATCATTATAGCAACCTCTTTGGTAATGATCTTGTTTTTTTCTATTGTCATCGGGGTATCAGGTTTACATAAGGAGCCGGTACAGAAGAAGATCCCGGTATTTCCGGATTACAGTAAGATTACGGTAAAAGCACCTGTAGTGAAGGAAAAATTGTTGACACAGAATGTTAATTCCCGTCCGGGCATTGCCTTAAAAAAGGTAAATGGCGTTGTCATTCATTATACGGCAAATCCGGGGACAGATGCGATGGCAAACCGGAATTATTTTGAATCCAGAAAAAAGAGAAAGGATTCGAAGGAAAATAAGGTCAGCAGTAATTATATCATTGGATTAGACGGAACGATCATCAGGTGTGTACCTGATACAGAGATTGCTTATGCATCGAATCAGCGTAATGCAGATACCCTATCAATCGAATGCTGTCATCCTGACAAAAGCGGGAAATTCTCTACCGCTACCTATCAGTCATTGATCCACCTGGTCGCATATTTATGTGACCGCTATGAAATTTCTCTGTCTCAAATTATCAGACATTACGATATTACCGGGAAAAATTGTCCCAAATATTATGTTGAAAACGAGAATGCATGGAAGCAGCTGAAGCAGGATATTGTGTCTTATCTAAAACGATCGATGAATAACAAAAACACAAAAGATACAATGTAATATTTTTTTTGCATAAAATTTCCTGAAAATGTAAGAAAAAATATTAAATAAAATTATATGTGCAGGCGTGAAAAAAATTGTACCAAATTTTCATGCCTTTTTTATTTGTTTTTTTGGGATAATCGTCTATTGAAAAAAAACAGTACCATGATATAATTTCTTTCAAATATATTTCTAGTGCACGTAGATAGAAGAGAGTTCTATTCTAAGAAATCTATTTGATCCAGACATGTCTGAGAATTATTATCTGGAGGAAAATCTATGAAAAAAAAGAAACTTCTGTTATTTAGTCTTTTATCTCTTTTACTGTTAGGTACTTTTGTTGGTGTTTACAGGGTGGAAGCATCAATCAATACGATCGGAAAGGTGGAGGATATCGGAACCTATGATGAAAACTCCTTTTCTCATGTCGGAGCCGTGATCCGGCTGAATGGAAAAGTAAAGTACTACGCGCTTGACAGCTGGAGTAAGGAGGATTCGGGCTGGAGTTATATCGGTTCGAATGATAATGGTCTTCCGGCAAAAACAAATACCCCATATACATCATCCGGTGGGAAAACATTTCGTCTTATCTCTCCAAGCACCGGCTATCGGATTGCAATTGACCGCGCCGCCCTTTTAGAGGAAATGCCGGCTGACATTAGCATTGTATCAAAATATTATCATCTCGGAGAACTTTGCAATAAAACAACCGAATATTCCTTTGAAGAAAAAAAGGATGAGTTTGTATCACGCTTTTTACATTCTACAATGCAAACGATATCAGCTTCAGCGTATACAGCAGAAGCCGCATCTGTATTTTATGATTTTTATACACCGATCACCTTCGAGGATGATAAAAATTTTGAGATAAAACTGCCGAAGGGAGCGGAATACAGTAACGCAGGAAAGCTTTATGTTATGGATTCGGGATATTATGTGAAAGAGCTTCCGACCTTAAAGTATCAAAAACCCGGATATGAAACAACTTTTTTGGGCTGGTATGACAAAGAAGACGGTGGAAATAAGCTTTCTGCAGGTTCCATTGTTCCTGAAAATGCAAACATTTATCCAAGATGGGAAGAAACGCCTGTTTATCGAAATGTAACTTTTATTGATATGGTCTCTACAGGTAATCATGCAGGAAAAACACTGGGAATGACAAGTAAACAAAGAATTTTAGCATCAACTGTGAGTGGAGAAGAAATCGGAACGGATGCTGCAGTTGGAGCGTATTACCAGGGCTATGTTTATACGAATGCAACAGAAGAGATAGTGAAAGAAAGCGGGACAACCGTGTATCGATATTTTAAGCCGCATTCCTATACGATACGATTTCATGGAAACGGCAATACCGGCGGAGAAATGGCAGATCTTGAAAACTGTGCTTATGGAGATTCTGTTACACTCAGACAAAATGCATTTCGAAAAGATATTCCGGTTCATTTAAATCCAAATGGAGACAATGCAGTCTGCAGAACATCAGAAATCTATGCAGAGAAAAAATTTTTAGGCTGGTCACTTTCTCCGAATGGAGCAATGATGTATGCAAATCAGGCAACGGTTTCTGATTTAACGGATTCGGATGAGACGGTCGATCTTTATGCACTCTGGGGTGATGAAAAGATTACAATTGATGTTACACCGGAGAAGATGGGATACGGATTTGCCGGATGGTCGGAAAATGCAACGGATACCCAGGGGAAATTGCAATTTACGATTAATGAAGAGACAGAGCTGTTTGCAATTTGGAATGCAAGCATTGTGAATTATCATGTCGAATTTTATAAGGAAAATTCAGACGGAACCTATACATTAGACGGAAATTATGCTTATAATGGATATTCGGATGAGGAGGTTACACTGAGGGAAGAAGATATGACACATTTTCCGGGATATGAATTTGATGAAGAACATTCTGTGACAAATGGTGTAATCAAGGCAGATGGAAGTCTTGTACTATCTTTATATTATAAAAGAACCGGTTATGAGCTGAGTTATGATAGAAATGGTGGTACTTCCACAGGAGAATTTCCGAAAAGTGCATATAAAAAATTTGGAGAAGAAATCACATTGCCGGATATACCGGAGGTTGTTAAAGAAGGTTATGTAGCAGTTGGCTGGGGAGTGAATAGCCGGACAGGAAATGGAATTGTTTATTCAGGTGGAGATAAGCTTCGTATGCCGGAGACAAATACGATCGTGTATATTGTTTGGGAACCGGTTTCTTATCAACTTGTGCTGGACGCTAATATTTCGTCAGGAACAGGAGAAAGAAAAGAAGTAGCTTTGGATTATGAAGAGGAATACACGATAGATTCAGCAGATTTTACCAGAGAGGGATTTATGCTCCGGGGTTTCTCAACAAGTAAAGATTCCAACGAGGCTTCTTATCTGGTGGGTGATATTATATCCGGAATGGCAAAAGAAGCCGGAGAGGTTATTACTTTGTATGCTGTTTGGGAACCGCTTAAAATGGAAATAAACTATGATATGAACATCTCCGAAGCGATGGCTGTTACCGGAACCGGTATTGTTCCAAATACCTTATATCAATATGATAAGGAAAGTTTTTCCAGTTCTTTAATATATTATGCACAGGGGTATGAGATGACCGGCTGGAATACAAAGGCAGACGGAAGCGGAAAAACGATAAAGCCTGGCGAAGCCATTACAGGGCTTTTGGCTACAGAACGTGAAAATGTTCTCTATGCAGTCTGGAAGCCGAATCAAAATACAAAATTTACCGTGACCATACAGGAGAATGGAAAGACGTTAGAGGTTCTTACATTACATGGAGTTACGGGAGAAAATATCGGTACAGCAATAGAACGAAGCTATCAGAAGACTTTGGGAGAGGATGATGTATATGCATTCTATCCGGGATATGAAGTCGTAAACAAAGATTGTTTTAAGACAGTGATCGCACCGGATGGCGGTACCAATGTTATTTGTCAGGTGGCTGCCAGAAGCTGTAAGGTGGAATTTATGATTTATGATTCGGGAGAGTATAAAGCGGTCTATTCAGAAAATGTTGCTTACGGACATATGTATACGCTACCGGAGAACATTGAACAGGGAATGCTTAAAGCAGAGCAGTACAGAGATTCTAAAAACACAGTGTATCAGCCTGGCAGCAAGGTGACATTACAGAGTAATAAGACTTTTTATATTATGCACACGGTAATACTCCACTATGAAATCAGCGGTATGGAGGATGTTGTATTAAAGGTTGACCATGGGAAAAAAGCAGAGCTTCCGGTTCCGGAAAAGAAAGGTTACAAACTGTTAGGCTGGCAGGATAAGAATGGTTCTCTGATTACAGGAGCTTCATCGGAAGCGATAAAGAGTTCCGTAGAGCTTTCTGCAAAATGGTCGGAACCGCTTACTTATAAGATCACATATGATATTGATTCCTATTTCTTAAGAATTGCAGAAAACAGGGTGGATACTTATCAATTCGGTAAAGGTGCTGTGCTTCCGACAGAGAAACAGGTTATCGTGGCAGAAGGATATCAATTCGCAGGCTGGTACATGGCAGACGATGCTTTTCAGAGTATCATAAAAGAAATTCCAAAGGATTATGCAGGTGATGTTTCCTTAAAGGCGAAGCTTGTTCCTGTTTCGAAGGATGAGAGTGAGAAAAAGGACGAAAAGGATTCAAAAGAGGAGACGCAGGACACAAATAATGAGACAAAGGAAAACGGAGAACAATCTGCGGGAAACGGAGAGGGAGACAGGCAGGAAGATGTGAGTGAAAATCATGCCAATGAGGAACAGACAAGCGGAACCGGAAACCCGGAAAGCGGACAGACAGAGCAAAACAACAGTACAAACAGTTCCACTGATTCTTTTGATGATGTAAAAAAGAATGCGGTACAGGAAGATGAGGATCCAATCTATCATGCTGTCTTTGAAGTAAAACGGATGATATATCAGGTCAGTTCCGAAAAGAAAAGAACCGTTGTTTTGACAGGAAACCACTCAAAGAATAGCAGCATAAAGATTGGTGGTACGGTGAGTTATCAGGGTAAAAAATATCGTGTAGCATCAATCGGGAAAAAGGCATTTTACGGGAATGGTAAAATTAAAAAAATAACGATTACAGATTCTGTTTTATCAGTTAAAAATTCTGCTTTTTCAAAAATGAAAAAACTTCAAAGTGTAGTTCTTGGAAAAAAGGTTCAGACCATTGATACAAAGGCATTTTACGGAGATAAAAAATTAAAGAAAATAACGATTCGTTCGAATAATCTGAAAACAGTAGGTAGTAAAGCATTTCTTGGTCTGAATAAAAAAGCTGTAATTCAAATTCCTAAGAAAAAAATAGCTTCCTATAAGAAAATGATTCGGAAGCATTCCGGTAAAATAAAAGCATAATAGAATTCGTATGAGATAAATATTGTTGTAAAGAGTGAATATCGGAAGCAGAATTATAAATCTAAAATGACAGATTTATTACCGGACCGGTAGCATCGGTAGGTGATTCCGGCAGACTTCATCATGCGTTTTGCGGCAAGGACAGAAGAAGTATCTGCATATTTATCAGAAAGATAAATCACCTCTGATATACCGGTCTGGATTAATGCTTTGGTACATTCATTGCATGGAAAGAGCGTCGTATAAATTTTAGAACCACGCATATTGACACCGGTATAATTTAAAATGGCATTTAATTCAGCATGGCAGACATAGAGATATTTTGTATCTAATTCGTTATCGGCTTCGCGGGCCCATGGATATTCGTCATCGGAACAGCCGTGAGGCATGCCGTTATAGCCGACGGATAAAATCCTGTTATTCTCGCTGACAATACATGCTCCGACACTGGTATGCGGATCTTTACTTCTTTTGGCGGAAAGGAGAGCAATCCCCATAAAATATTCGTCCCAGATCAAATAATCCTGTTTTTTCATTGTGTATGTTCTCCTTTCAGTTGAGTGAATGCGTATATTTGTCCAGCTCTTTTTACTTTATAGGAAACGATATTCCTATAAAGTAAAAAGAGCTGCCCACACCATTGGCAGCCTTTTGATTTTTATGGGTTTTATGCGATTTTATTTACTGCAAGAGTCAAGCGTGAAATCTTTCTGGAAGCTGTCTTTTTATGGAAAACACCTTTTGTGGCAGCTTTATCGATTTCAGAGATTGCTGACAGCAGTGCAGTATTTGCGGCATCTTTGTCTTTTTCGGCAACAGCAGCATTTACTTTTTTAATCGCTGTCTTTACCTTTGACTTGATTGCTTTATTTCTTTCTGCATTTCTGCGTTCAACTAAAATTCTCTTTTTTGCTGATTTTATATTAGCCATGCTTTTTACACCTCCTAATTATGAAGTAATCTGTATGCTCTGTGTAAAAAGCGGACACGGTCACTTTTTACACATACTAATATATAATAATGGAAAAAAAATCTCTTGTCAATACATAAAAGAGAAAAAAACGGAAAAAATAGGAATATGCGGTATACAGAAAGGAGAGCGAAAGAAAATGAAAGGTTTTTACGGACGAACAGATCTGGCAATTGAAGCCAAAGAGAGCTTTCCCGAAGACCAGGTTGAAATCAGTGGAGTTCGGTTAGAGGAGGAAACAGATGATACGGGAAATATTAAACTGACTACCGTAGAAATATTGAATAAAAAAGGGGCAAAGGTGATGAATAAACCAATCGGCAGCTATGTCACACTGGAATTTAAAGAGGGGCTTTTAGGAGTGACAGAGACAGAGCATTATCTGGCAGTCTGCATTGAGAATACCTTGATAAATATGATTGCTGCACTGGAAAAAAAGGAAAAGAAAACATTCCGGACTTTTCTGTTCAGCGGACTTGGAAACCGATTTGCGACTCCGGATGCGTTGGGGCCGTTTGTCTTAGAAAAGCTGAGTATGAACCGTCATATCAAAAAGGAGTTTGGGGATAATCCGTCCTTTGGGGAAAAGGTGTTTTGCGGGATCACACCGGGAGTGATGGCGCAGACCGGCATGGAGAGCAGTGAAATCCTGCACGGTGTCATTGATCAGGTGAAACCGGATGTGCTTTTAGTCATTGATGCACTTGCAACAGCGAGTATCGGAAGACTCTGTCATACGATCCAGCTTACGGATACAGGTATTTCGCCGGGAGCAGGAATCGGGAATAACCGGAATGAATTAAATAAAGAGGCGCTTGGAATCCCTGTCATCGCAATTGGCGTTCCTACTGTGGTTGAGGCAGGGACGATTGTCTATGAAGTGCTTCGGGATACACTTACAAAAGAAGGTTATCAGGAGAAGGAGATTGAACAGATTTCCGGACATTTCTTTCATGAGAAGCTTTCGCCTCTTTTTGTAACACCAAAGGAAATTGACGAACAGATCAGGCAGATTGGTCTGGTCCTTGCAAAAGCTTTACAGAATTTTTCAGGATATGCACCATGATAACGGAATATATTTTTCTTTTCTTCATAGGATAGAGTAAGTGCAATGCTTGTTACAGGAACATGGAGAGCGCAAATACTGTATACCGGGAGGAAACTCATTGAAACAACAAAAAAAACAGTCGGGAAAGGGAAAGAAGCTTCTTTTTTTCTTTTTTGTTTTGTGGACAGGTATCTTGTTTGGATTAACGATAAAAAGATATGCTTTTGTGAACCGTTTAGAAAAGGAAATGATGCTTCTTTTTGCAGATTCATCATTAGAGAGCAAAAAGGAATTTTCCCTATTGACTGCCGGTCCGGGCCGCTTAAAGGAATGGAAGATGGAAAAATATTTTGAAGAAGCAGAGGAAATGATACAAGCAAAGGAAGAAAAGAAAGAAACAAAGAAAGAGCCTGATTTTGATATTGTATTATTTGATAACGGAACCTCGGATATTACTTCGGCAAATACAAGGGTTACAGAAGGGGAAAGAGACAGACTGGAGACGGTAAAGGATGATCTGGAAGGAAGACTTGCCGGAAACAGGAAAATAATTGCAAAGCTGAAAAAGGCCTACAGCCGTTCTTATCTTTTGAAAAAATTTTATATTACAGATTCCTCTACCTCTATTGATAATCGCATCTTTCAGGTGAAAAAACTTTTAACCATGAAGCTCAGTCTGAAGAAAGAAAAGAAGCCGCAGATTTTAATCCTGCACACCCACGGGGCATCGGAAGCTTTTATAGACAGTAAAAAAGGGAAAGAGGATTCTATTATCGGTGTGGGCAGCCGTCTGGCAGAAATACTTTCTAAGAAGTATGGTTATCAGGTAATTCATGATAAAACCGAATATGACAGAATCGGCGGAGAAATAGACAGAAATAAAGCCTACAATATGTCTTTAGAGGGAGCAAGAAGAATATTAAAGAAATACCCTTCGATTCAGATTGTGATCGATCTACATAGAGACGGAGTCGGAAATCATGTGAAAAGGACAACGATCGTAGACGGAAAGCGTACTGCGCAGGTTATGTTTTTTAACGGTCTTTCCAGAAATTCAAGCGGAAATATTGCCTATTTGAAAAATCCGAATTTACAGGCGAACCTTGCTTTCAGTCTGCAGCTTAAAATTGCATGTATGCAGCATTTTGAAAATTTTGCAAAACCGATTTATTTAAAAGGGTATCGTTATAATATGCATTTGAGAAAACGCTATACATTAATTGAGCTTGGCAATGAAAACAATACCGTGACAGAGGCAAAAAATGCTGCTGCACCTCTTGCACTGGCGATTCATGAGGTTTTATCAAAAAAGTAAAATCACAACAAGCAAGTCCTCATTTGCTGTTTAGACAAAATATTAATATTAGTTAAGAATAGAAAAAATGAGGAAAATCAAATAAGTAATTCTCTTTTCTTTAAGTTGAAGTTATGATAGAATGTATACAAATTATATTTTGGAGGAACTTATGGAAAAGATAGACCAGTCGCATATCAGGAATTTTTGTATTGTAGCTCATATTGACCACGGAAAATCAACGCTTGCCGACCGTATTATCGAAAAGACCGGACTTTTGACGGACAGAGAGATGCAGGCACAGGTACTTGACAATATGGAGCTTGAAAGGGAGCGCGGCATTACGATCAAGGCACAGACGGTCCGCATTGTATATAAAGCAAAAAACGGAGAGGAATATATTTTTAATTTGATTGATACACCGGGACATGTGGATTTTAACTACGAGGTTTCAAGAAGCCTGGCGGCATGTGAGGGAGCTATTCTCATAGTAGATGCGGCACAGGGAATCGAGGCGCAGACCCTGGCGAATTGTTATCTTGCCTTAGACCATGATTTAGAGATCATGCCGGTCATTAATAAGATTGATCTGCCAAGTGCAGAGCCGGAGCGTGTGAAGGAGGAAATCGAGGATATTATCGGCTTGGATGCTTCCGATGCTCCTTTGATCTCAGCGAAGATGGGGACAAATATTGAGGAGGTTTTAGAGCAGATCGTGTCTAAAATCCCGGCACCGTCCGGCAGTGAGACGGAACCGCTTAAGGCACTGATCTTTGATTCGATTTATGATTCCTATAAGGGTGTTATCATATTTTGCAGAATATTTGACGGAAGTGTAAAAAAAGGGGACGAGATTTTGATGATGGCGACCGGTGCAAAAGCAGAAGTCGTAGAGGTTGGAATTTTCGGTGCCGGTCAGTTTATTCAGAGTGAACTCTTAAGTGCCGGAATGGTTGGTTATATTACAGCAAGCTTAAAAAATGTCGGAGATACGAGAGTCGGTGACACGGTTACGATGGCAAAGAAACCGTGTAAGGAAGCGCTTCCGGGATATAAAAAGGTGCAGCCGATGGTGTACTGCGGGATGTACCCTGCGGATGGTGCCAAGTACAACGACTTGCGGGATGCGTTAGAAAAGTTGCAGCTCAATGATGCGTCTTTACAGTTTGAGGCAGAGACCTCGATTGCTTTGGGGTTTGGCTTTCGCTGCGGTTTTTTGGGACTTTTGCATCTGGAAATTATTCAGGAACGGCTGGAAAGAGAGTATAATTTAGATCTGGTAACGACAGCTCCGGGTGTTATTTATCATGTCTATAAGACAAATGGAGAGATGGTCGAGGTCACGAATCCGTCTAATCTTCCGGATCCGTCGGAAATCGAGCATATGGAGGAGCCGATCGTCGCGGCTGAGATCATGGTGACGACAGAGTTTGTCGGAGCAATCATGACCTTGTGCCAGGAGAGGCGCGGTATCTATAACGGCATGGAATATATTGAGGAGACGAGAGCTTTGTTAAAATACGACCTGCCGTTAAATGAAATCATTTATGACTTCTTTGATGCCTTGAAATCCCGTTCCAGAGGGTATGCGTCCCTGGACTATGAGATGAAGGGCTATGCGCCATCGAAATTAGTGAAGCTTGATATGCTGATCAATAAAGAAGAAATCGATGCGCTTTCCTTTATCCTGCATGCCGATACTGCATATGAACGAGGCAGAAAGATGTGCGAAAAATTAAAGAAGGAAATACCGAGACAGCTTTTTGAAATACCGATCCAGGCTGCAATCGGCAGCAAGGTGATTGCAAGAGAAACCGTGAAGGCAATGCGAAAGGATGTCCTTGCCAAATGCTACGGCGGTGATATTTCCAGAAAAAGAAAGCTGTTAGAAAAACAGAAGGAAGGAAAGAAGCGCATGAGGCAGTTTGGCAATGTTGAAATCCCGCAGCAGGCGTTTATGAGTGTATTGAAGCTGGATGAGGAATAGAAAAGTCCGGATATTTGAAAGCAGCAATTTAAGAAAGGACTTTTCATTATGAAATCGGACGCAGAAATCAGAAAGCCTTTGGCATTATATATCCACATCCCCTTTTGTGTCAGAAAATGTTTGTATTGTGACTTTTTATCTGCTCCTGCAGAGGAACAGACAAAAGAACATTATATTGACAGAATCGTTGAAGATATTCGGTATTATGGAGAATTGTACAAAAAAGAATATGAAGTCACCTCTGTTTTTATCGGAGGCGGGACACCGAGCTGTCTTTCGGAAGCAATGCTTGTTAAACTGGGACATGCAGTTAGAGAAGCTTTTTTGAAGCATTCGTCTTCAGATGGTTCCGTAGAGTATACGATAGAAGTCAATCCGGGGACAGTCACCGGAGAAAAGGTAAATGCGATCAAAGAGATGGGAGCCAACCGTATCAGTATCGGGCTTCAATCTGCAGATAACGGAGAGCTTCAGGCACTTGGGAGGATTCATACCTATGAGGATTTTTTAGAAAGCTATCGGATTTTCCGGGAACAGGGGTTTGAAAATATTGGTGTCGATCTGATGGCGGATATTCCGGGGCAGACTTTTTCCGGTTATCAGGAAACATTAAAAAAAGTATGCAGTCTTTCGCCGGAGCATATCTCCGGTTATAGTCTGATCGTGGAAGAGGGGACACCGTTTTATGAGATGCAGGAGCGGGGCGAGCTGATAATTCCTGACGAAGAAACGGACAGGCAGATGTATGAGGAGACCGGACGGTATTTAAAAAATCAGGGCTATGAACGGTATGAAATTTCCAATTATGCGAAAAAAGGAAGAGAATGCAGACATAACCTGACCTATTGGGAGCTTGGAGATTATCTGGGGATCGGGCTTGGTGCAGCGTCCTTAATCGGTCATGAGCGAAGGAGAAATGAGACGGATTTAGAAAGCTATCTGTCACAAAGGCCGGATATGCAGATTTTTACAGAGAGTCATGTCCTGTCTGTCAAGGAGCAGATGGAGGAATATATGTTTTTAGGGCTCAGGAAGATGGAAGGAATTTCTGTGTTGGATTTTCAAAAACGTTTTGGAATCGCACTTTTTTTTCTGTATGGAGATATATTACCAAAACTTTTTTCGCGGGGACTATTGGCAGAAACGAAAAATCGTGATAGAATTTATTTGACAAAAAAAGGGATTGATGTCAGCAATGTAGTATTGGCAGAGTTCTTATTATAGAAAATACAATCAGGAGGGTAAAAGAATGATAGCACAGGTAGGAATCATTATGGGCAGTGACTCGGATCTGGAGATTATGAGCAAGGCGGCAAAGATGTTAGACAAGCTGGATGTGCCATATGAAATGAATATTATTTCCGCGCACAGGGAGCCGGATGTTTTTGTCGATTATGCAAAGACAGCAGCAGACCGCGGGATTGAGGTCATCATTGCGGGAGCAGGCGGAGCAGCACATCTTCCGGGAATGTGCGCGGCAATCTTTCCGCTTCCGGTCATCGGAGTCCCGATCTATACAAAATCTCTTGGCGGGCAGGATTCCTTGTATTCGATCGTACAGATGCCGTCCGGTATCCCGGTGGCGACCGTTGCAATCAACGGTGCACAGAATGCAGCAATTTTAGCCGCGAAAATGCTTTCGATTTCAGATGAGAGACTTAGAAAGAAACTTAAGAAATATAAAGAGGAATTAAAGGATCAGGTGATCGCGAAGGATCATAAGTTAAATGAGCTCGGATATAAACAGTATTTGAAAGAAATGTAATGAAATCGTCCTGAAAGAGTTTTTGGATTTTTTCAGGGCGTTTTTTCATAAAAACAAAATAATACATAATAAATGGCTGAAAAGGGTTCATTTAGCATGTATATAATGCAGGAGGAAAAAACATGTGGGCATATGAAAGTGTATTTTATCAAATCTATCCGCTGGGATTTTGCGGAGCGCCGTTTGAAAATGACGGAATTCAGGAGCACAGGATTTTGAAGGTGATCGACTGGATACCGCATATCAAAAAGTTAGGTGCAAATGCGATTTATTTCTCGCCGGTTTTTGAATCGGATACTCATGGATATAATACAAGGGATTATACGAAGATTGACTGCAGGCTCGGTACAAACGAGGACTTTAAAAAGGTCTGTGACGAGTTACATAAAGAGGGAATCAAGGTTGTTTTGGACGGTGTGTTTAATCATGTCGGGCGTGGTTTTTTTGCATTTCAGGATGTGCTGCAGAATCGGTACGAGTCCCGTTATAAGGACTGGTTTCATATCAGCTTTGACGGTAATTCAAATTACAATGACGGTCTCTGGTACGAAGGCTGGGAAGGAAATTTCGACCTCGTAAAATTAAACCTTCGCAATGAAGAGGTGATCGGTCATATCCTAAGTGCCGTAAAGGGCTGGGTAGAGGAATTTGATATTGACGGACTGCGTCTGGATGTAGCCTATTGTCTGGATCATGATTTCTTAAGAAGACTGCGTTCGCATACGGACGCTTTAA
>CADBMH010000136.1 GCA_902795705.1 uncultured Lachnospiraceae bacterium
GCCCAAGACTCGCTATCAGTGGTGTGGTTAGCACCTTACTGAATGGGATTTCCACCCATTAACCTTTGCACCCTTAGCAGGGCGCACTCAGCCCCCTTTCTTTTCTTAATTCTGCTATAAATTTTCCTGTTTTTATCTGATCCATACTATTTCAATCTCCCGTTCAACATACAAAAAGCACTATTCCTTTTCCGTCAACGAAATTTCATTACCCTACAACATTCTTCAGGCTCCCTATTTTTTCAATCTCACACCTCACCACATCACCGGATTTTAGGAATACAGGCGGTTTCATCCCCATGGCAACACCTCCCGGAGTACCTGTTGCAATGACAGTTCCGGCCTTCAAGGTCATTCCCTGCGTCAGCTCTTCAATCGCATGCTCCACCGATGTGATCATATATTTCGTATTGCTGTCCTGGCGCTTTTCCTCATTGACATAACAGGCAATGTTCAAATTATGTGCATCTCCGATTTCATCCGCCGTAACAATGCATGGTCCCATCGGAGTATAGCCATTGAGACTCTTTCCCAGATACCACTGCTGATGCTTCAGCTGAATATTTCTGGCGCTGACATCATTGATGATCGTATATCCGAAAATATATTTTTCCGCATCTGAAGCCTTCACCTGATATGCGTCTCTCTTTAATATCACGCCAAGCTCTGCCTCATAGTCCAGACTGTCTACAAAATCATAAAGGGGAATTTTTCCACCCGGTTCATTACACCGGTTCACTCTTTTTGAAAAATAAACAGTCGCCTCTTTTTTTGTAAAATCAAGAACCTCTGTGGTTTCCTCAATATGCTCCCGATAATTAACCCCCAGACATACAATATCCTGCATCGGCACGGGAATCGGCGCAACTATGTGATATGCATCGGGGCTCAAAGCCTCCCATCCGGTATCTTCCGAAAGCTTTCCTATCGATTCCTTCTTCTCATCCCATGTACAAATCAGTTCATTCATATCCCTGACCTCTTTTAATTGATACAGACGCCCGGCCTCCCCCTCAGCCGCTACGATTTCTCTTCCATTGCTCTCTAATGTATATAATCTCATTTCCTCTATACCTCCATTTCCATAAATTCATCTATTGCTTTCATAACCGGCACTTCCCATTTTTTATCCCCGAAAAGCCATGCCTCATGCTGCATGGCAAATCCCCTGATATCCGGATCATGAAAATACTTTCTATACCGCTTTTCATATTTTTTTCCCATTTTGAGTGCATAGATGATATGTACCTTTGTATGTTTCACATGAATATCATCCTTTAAGCAGGTGATCAAATCCGTATAATATTCATTCAGAATGGATTCCGGCCGGAAACCGGCAAAGCATTCCATAAACTTCTCAGCAGTTTCATCACTCATTTCAAAAAAAGACACCAAAAGCTTACGCATCCTTTTTCCGTTCTTATTGTTCTTTGCGGCTCCGGCAAGTAGCGGATACATAAGCTTTGTCTGCAATTTTGCCGCGAATTTACCACTTTGGTCAAAGTCACAGCTTCCCATGATTCCATGGTCCATGTGGATATTTTCTCTCTGGATCAGCTGTCCCACAAAGCTGCCTCCCAAAGAGGAACCAAGTGCTCCGTCTATTCTTCCGTCATGCATTTTTAAGATATATTTTTCGATCTTCTCCGTAACCGTAATCATATCCGGAAACACTTCTTCCCCGCCGTCGAAGCCATCATAATTAACACAGATCAGACGATACTTTTCTGCCAGCTCATTCACTACTGTACCAAAATTCGTCTCCCAGTTACAGCAGGTGCCGGGCAAAAGCATAAGTGTTTTCCCTTCCTCTTTTCCAAACTCCTGAAATGTCATATCTGTTCCCTCCAGGTCCTGCTTGGTTCAAGTCCTGCCCGAATGCAATACCTGAATCAATTCTTTTCATTTAACAGTTAGTTTCTACTAACTTTCGTGAAAATTCTATCACCCGCAGGAAAAAAAGTCAATTTCCATGTGAACGAAGAATGATTCTGAAAAAAACAATAATCAGTCAAAGTCGCACCCATGATAGTATTCCACAAGTTGAATTGGAGGTGTCTATCTATGCTATGGCATCCATGGCATTGGTAGGACTTATTGAAGAGACGATATTCAGGGGATTTTTGTTCGAGGCTATGCGCAGTGACAGTGACATCAGGGTTGCTATCATAGTATCGGCTGTAACTTTCGGACTCGGGCATATCGTTAATCTTTTTACCGGACATTTCGGAGTGGAGACCTTTGTGCAAATGGTCTACGCGATATCCATCGGCTTTATAATGGTATTTGTATATTACAAGGGAGAAAGCTTGCTTCCATGTATCATAGCACATAGTTTGATCGATATTTTTTCAGTAATCAGTAACCTTCATGGTACGATAGAGTGGGTATACCTCGGAGCAACTATAGTTATAGCAATAACCTATTGTATTTACCTTGTGAAAAAAATACCTGCACTTGATTTGTCTGAAAAAAGGTGATATCATTTACAAAGATTTCTAAAACACAGGAGCAAATGAAACGGAAGCTCCGGAAGGGTGGTAAACATGAAAAGAAAACATCTATTATTGATTCTGATGACAGTTATGGCTATGACCGTGCTTACAGCTTGTGGAAGTAACAGTACGAAAGAATCCGGCAATACGGATCAGACCACATCATCAGAAGATACAAGTGATTCTCAGAATTTAGACGAAGACAGCACCGACAATTCTACCGGCTCGGATAATGAGGCAGATTCCGAATCCGGAGAGACCGCAACACCTGATAAGGCACTGGTTGGAGAGTGGAAGTTTTCCAAGATCGTCAGTATGAATAAAGAATATATTATTTCATATGATTCCGGGATTAAGTTTCAGGATGACGGGACATGTATAGAGTCTGTGTGGTGGGTACCTCGTGACGAGAAGTTTGATGGTGATTCTTCGGATCATCAGGCTTATCTTGATCATATGAAAGCTCATGGGCAGGCAACGGATACACCCGCTCTTACATTTACCATCGATGAGACATCTAAGGTGGAAATGGATGATGGCAGTTATATCTGCAAGGTCACAATCGATACATCTGCTGTGGATTCGGCAGACGGTGATGTTGCTGACGCAAAGAGCAAAGGAAACTATCTGCCGACCAAAGAGCTTATATATGACAGCAAGAGTGATCTGCTATATACCGGAGACCTTCTGCTCAACAAGATGAATACATATTTGAGCAAAGGAACCAAGATTGATCGCAAAATGTGGCGCGACACAATGTTGCCGATGAATACTCACACGATACTTGAAAGGAAATAATCTATCGAGAAAAAAATACTGCCTCGCCAAGAGGCAGTATTTTTTACATTCTGGCATCAATTGCCTCCGCAAGCGCCCGAACAACATAAAGGATTCCGCTGACCGATGTACCGTTTCCGCTGACTTCGATCGAATCGATTCCTTCCTCTGCCAGTCTTTTACATACGACAAGGCTCTCTTCTTCGTTAAGGCCTCCCGATGTAAAATCACTGGAATTGATTTTTACTGTCACATGAAGCTCCGGTGTCTTCTCTTTGATCTCATACAGGATTTCGAGTAAAAGCCGGATCCGTCCCTCTGTGTCCTTTCCGTATTCATCTGCCCTGTGGTTGACCTTCGGACTGATGAACCGGCTTAAGAAAAAGAAATGTGCCGCATGGATCTGCACCCCGTCAAACCCTGCCTTTTCTGCCCGCACCGCCGCGTTTACAAACGCATCCTTTACCTCATGGATTTCCTCCACTGTCATATCGTCCGGCTCCACAAGTCTATATCTTCCATCCGGCACCCTGCGGTAATAACCACCCAGGGCAATCTGCGAAAGCACCGGACAGTTTTCCCTATGGATCAGATCCGTCAATTTCCGGTACTGCGGGATCAGCTCATCCTTAGAAAGCCGCATCATCCCATCAAAATAGAAATCATTTGTCATAACACTTGTAAAACCTGTGATGATCATTCCTACGCCGCCTTTTGCCAGCTCCCCATAAATTTTATAGGCTTCTTCTGTCAGACCTCCATCTGGCTCTGCTATGCCTTCCCACGTTGCCGATCGTACCAGACGGTTTTTAAGGCTTATGTGATTTAACTCTACCTGTTCAAATATTTTTTTCATCATGCAGTCCCTCCTGAAATAACATAAAACCCTTTACAAATGAATTTGACTTTATTATAATAAGTCATAACAAAAAAACAAGTATGAAGTTTTTTCTTTGTCACTATATTTTTTATAGTATTATGATTTGGAGGTACTTTATGGCAAAAAAAATATTACCGGTTAATGAAAACATCTATGATACAGACTGTCCCATCCTTTATGCCATGGAACTGATCGGACAAAAATGGAAGCTGCCGATCCTTTGGTATATAGCAGACAGTGAGAACCGGACTTTACGATATAAAGAACTGCAAAGAAAAGTGGTCGGCATTACACCGACCATGCTTACAAAATGCCTGAGAGAATTAGAGACCGATCATCTCATTCTCAGAAAGCAATACAACACGATTCCACCAACAGTGGAATATAGTCTTACAGAACGCGGCAGATCATTGATCCCTGCCCTGGAATCCGTATATAACTGGGCAGAAATACAGATGAAAGAGAGCCTGCCAAAAAGAGAAGCTTGTATTCATCAAAATGCGCATAGATGATATTCACGATCATTTTGATCTGTACATCATCATCCCACATAGCTTCCAGTCCGTCTGTTCTTGCTGTTCCTGTCTGCCTGTCATTTTCATTCTCACAAAACGCCAGCCAGTCATTGACCGCCGGCCTTACTACAGCCTCGAAAATCTCTTTCCTATTTAAACAAGTTAGTCAACACCAGCATTATAGTTAGCACAATCTAACTTGTCAATACTTTTTCAATTCTCTTTCACAAAAAATCGACAATCTGTCGGTTCCAGGCTTGAGCGATATCCAATCAGATTTCCGGTTAATACAAATCGTGTATCCAAAGAAGCTTTTGGGAATGAAATACAACATAAAAGGGACTCTGTCCATTTTGAACGAGTCCCCCGACCTTTCTTTTTATTTAAAGCAGCATAATTATTTTGTCTTTGCAGAAACTGTTTTACTTGCACTTGATTGTAATTTCCCGTTATAAGTATATATTCGCACAAAATATTTCTTTTTTGCTTTCAGCCCGGAAATTACCACCTTTGTCTTTTTTGCAGAAGTTATCTTTTTTGTCTTTTTGGCCGTAAATTTTTTTGATGTGCTATATTCAATGATATACCCCTTTGTCTGCGTTGCTTGCTTTTTCCATTTGACTGTCAGTTTCTTTTTCCCACCGATCACTTTTGAAATCGTTGTTCCTTTTGGAATAATCTGATAATAAGTAGTCAGCTCACCTTCATACGGATAGGCAACCGGACGAATCGTAATTGCATAAAAACCAACAGCTTTTGAAGCTTGTGATGCATAAACAATTTCATAGTTCCGGCTTTCGATTAATTTACCGAATTGGTCATAAACTTTAATCTGTGATGCAGTTGGTTTCTGAACTTTACCATTATATACAAAAACCTTTGAAGACAGATTCGCAGTAGTCAGAGTCGGATTATTTAGTGTGCCACCACAAACCGCCTTATATGCATGAAAAAATGTCACTGTATCACCGGAAACTTCCATAGTCATGTTAGCATCTACATTTGAAACTTCCCCATAAATGGTTAATTGAGTATCTGACGCAAAAGAATACCCATCCTTTACCTTTAGGACAATCGTATAATAATAAGTTTGTCCCGCAACAAATGTATCTTCCGGCATCATTTTTGTTCCATTGGCATCTGACCAATAGCAAAGATCATTTTCTACAGTAAAACCATCATCGCGTGTCTCCGTAAAATCAAGATATGCACTGACAGCCCCTGCTATCGGACCTTGAATTTCGCCAACATCTACCGTTGTGAGCACTGACTCTGCTCCTGCTGAAATCGGAACTTGTAATCCGGTACAGGTAAATACCGAAACAATTAAGGCAATTGCTATTATTTTCCATTTACCAGCTTTCATCTCATCTCTCCTTTTTTTATTTAGATAAAGTGATTTTCCAATACATTTCACAGTTTACCAAAAAAAAGCCCTATTAACAAGAGAATTAGAACAATTTTCAAAAATTCTATTCTACAACGCTGATTTTCTTCTCTTTAAATCTTCCAGTTCTGAGCATGCAGCTGCTGCTCGCTCATATGCTTATATATCCCATTTTTCGCGATAAGCTCTTCCGGAGTCCCGTCCTCTGCCACACAGCCGTCCTTCAGTACCACAATATGATCCGCATTTGCTATTGTCCTCATTCTGTGGGCAATGATCAGAACCGTTTTATCTTTGATCAGCTTAGAAAGTGCCTCCTGGATCGCCGTTTCGTTTTCCGCATCAAGCGATGCAGTTGCCTCATCCAGAAGAATAACCGGTGCATCCTTTAGGAAAGCCCTTGCGATGGATATTCTCTGCCGTTCGCCGCCCGAAAGCTCACTTCCGTTTTCACCGATATTTGTGTGATATCCATCCGGAAGTTTATCTACAAATTCATCACAGTTCGCAAGCTTTGCAGCCGCTATGACTTCTTCATCCGTTGCATCCTTTTTACCGATGCGGATATTTTCAAGGATTGTATTGTTAAAAAGAGTCACATCCTGGAAAACAATAGAATAACCGGACAGCAGCGTTTCGGGATCTGTTTTATTGATGTCCATACCACCAAGAGTGATCTTTCCCGCCGTAACATCCCAGAATCTGGCGGCAAGCCTTGAAACAGTCGTTTTTCCGCCACCGGAAGGACCAATCAGTGCCGTTACCTCATTTTGCCTTGCCGTAAAGCTGACATCTTTTAACACCTGTTCCCCATCTTCGTAGGAAAACCCCACATGATCGAAGGTAATGTCAAAGCCTTTATTGGAAAGCTTATCAGCTCCTGCCTGCGTTTCGTGGGACATCACTTCGTCAAGCCTCTCGCACTGTACGCCACAGGCAATGATTGCTGCAAAATTCTGCAGCGTGATCTGCATCGGATCATAAAGCCTTGACACTAACATTAAAAACATAAAAAATGTAAGCAGCGTGATCTCGCCGTTTGCAAAGAGTGTTCCGCCGACAAGTGCCGTGGTTCCGATTCCGATTTTAAGAATGATCGCAGCCAGATTCACATAGACAGCCATATTCAGTTCCGTAAGAATTGCCTGCTTTTCCACATTTCTGATCTTATTTTCCAGTCCGTCCATGTATCTTTGCTCTGCATTATTGGCACGAAGATCCCTTATGGATTCCAGGCATTCCTGCACGCCGTCGGCAAGCTCCAGCTTTA
>CADBMH010000137.1 GCA_902795705.1 uncultured Lachnospiraceae bacterium
ACCTCATCCCTGGCTCCCAAAAACGCATCTGCCACCAAAGGATCAAAGTGTGTCCCTGCATCCTCCTTGATGATTCCCATCGCCTTATCAAACGGGAACGGTTTTTTATAGCTCCGTCTGGATACCAAAGCATCAAAGACATCCGCCACCGCCATGATTCGCGCGGAAAGCGGGATATTCTCTCCGGCAAGCCCGGTCGGATACCCCTTTCCATTCCATTTTTCATGATGATATGCCGCCAGGTTCTTTGCCTCCGCCAGATAACCTGCGGAGTCCGGCACCGTCGCAATCACATTGGCAAGAATCTCCTGCCCTGCTGTCGTATGGGATTTCATAATATCAAATTCCTCATCCGTCAGCTTACCGGGCTTATTTAAAATCGCATCCGACACCTGAATCTTTCCGATATCATGAAGCGGTGCAGAATTGACCACATCAGAAATAAACGCATCGGTGAGTTCATCTGCATAATATCCCTTCTTTTTCATTTCCCGCATGATAATCTCGGTATATGCTGCCGTCTTTCTGACATGGTCACCCGTACACTGATCCCTGCTCTCCACCATATCTGCTAAAACAAGGATTAAACCGTTCTGCATCTTTGATATGATTTCGGTCTTATGCTGAATATCCTCCACATACCGCACCGTATCCTCGGTCATGCGCAAAAAGGCATGGTAGAGGTTTTCCACCTCGTCACTGGTATGGATATCTAACTTTTTGATGCGCTCCACATTCTGATTTCTTGCTTCTTCACTATTATTTGCAAAGCTGCTCGCAGACATCGCCATCGTATTGACCGGCAGGATGATATTATACTCGGCAAACCACAGGCCAACGACTAAAATCAGGATGAAAAATCCCAAACAGATGGAGGTCAGCCGCACAAAAAATATCCTCTGGTTATGCACTAACTGCGCCATCGAAACATCTGCCGCCGCATAGCACCTGCACTTCCCGTTCTTGTCATAGACCGGCTTATATACGGTCAGAAGCCATCCATAAGTCTCATCCGAAACCACCGGCTCAATCTCCTCACCTGCCAAAAGCTTCGGAAGATATTCTGAAAAGGCATCATCAAACGCAATCAGTTCTCCCGGCTCTGCCCCCGGCCCCGAACCGGTATCCAGGTCAAAGACGACATGGCAGCCATCCTCCATAATCTTATACACATAGATATATTGAATATCCAGCGAGCTCTCCCTTATCTTATACAGCCAATCCTCCGTCTCCTTATACCCCTCTGCCGCTTCCCCTTTTTCTATATACTCATCCACCCGCTCTGCGTCCACTGCATCAGCAGCTAACTTCGCCACACCCTCTGCCAAAAGCTCATGCTCCTCTGTCGTAGAACTTTTAAAAAGCATATAGCAGATGACCGTTGCCACAAGTCCTACCAATAATGACGCGACAGCCAAAAGCAAAAGAATCTTTGTCCGCAATGAAATAGAACGGCATTTGATATTTCTGGCCGCCACTGTCATCCAGCCCGAAAGAGGCCGTTGCTGCCAGCCGCTGAGATAAAAATCCTCCTTGACATGCTCCGGCAATATTTTTAAGACAAACACGAGCAGCAGTACAATGATTGCCTTATCAACCGTATCCACCAGAATATCTGCAAAAAGCTCTGTCGGAAACGCGCCAATCCTTCCCTTTTCATAGAGGGAGACAAAGAACGGAACCGAGATAGAATCAGCGGAAAAGCCGTATAAGAACCAGGTAAGCACCGCACTGGCTCCGCCACTGACGATGGACAGCACAAAAACAGAAAGAATAATCTTATGTATTTTCTGAAAGAATCCCCTCTGCATAAAAAACGCCACGCAGACCGCCACATAGATATTGATTACTCCATAATAAATCGAAGTGGGATCTAAGGCGCACTTCAAAAGATTGGTGGCCAGTCCGACCACAACGCCCGGCAGATAACCTCCAAGCGCTGCCACAAGAACCGTTCCAAAGGTATCCAAAAACACCGGCAGATGAAGCTTTATGACCACATAGCTGCCAAACATATTGATTGCAACCCCTAATGCGCAAAAAAAATCACCCACCATAATTTTGTCTTTTTCTTTTCTGAAAAAATCGACTGCTTTTCATCCATAGCTGCACTTTCCATATAAAGCTCTCTCCGTTACACCTTATACATTAAACCGGAACAAAACGACATCCCCGTCCCGCACGACATATTCCTTTCCCTCGGAGCGGACTAAGCCCTTTTCCTTTGCTGCATTCATGCTGCCAAGCTCCGTCAGGTGCTCATAGCTTACGACCTCGGCACGAATAAAGCCGCGTTCAAAGTCGGTATGGATTTTTCCCGCCGCCTGCGGTGCCTTGGTGCCCTCTTTGATCGTCCACGCCCTTGTCTCATCCTCACCGGTCGTCAAAAAGCTGATCAGCCCAAGAAGCCTGTAGCTTGCCGAAATCAGCTTATCAAGTCCCGACTCGGAAAGTCCTAAATCCTCCAAAAATTCCTTTTTCTCATCCTCCTCAAGCTCGGCAATCTCCTGTTCGATCTGCGCACAGATAACAAATACTCCGGAGCCCTCCTCCTTTGCGTACTCGCGTACCTTTGCCACATGCGCATTTCCCGCGCCGTCATCCGCAAGGTCATCCTCCGCTACATTTGCCGCATAGATTGTCGGCTTATAGGTCAAAAGCTGGAAGCTCTCCAAAAGCGCCTCCTCGTCCTCATCCTCCGGCTCAAAGCTCTTTGCTGACTTTCCCTCCTCCATGTGCTTTTTCAAACGCTCCACAAGGGCAGTTTCTTTTGCAAGGGATTTATCATTTTTTACGCTTTTTACAAGCTTTGCATATCTCCGCTCCAATATCTCCAAATCCGAAAACAAAAGCTCTAAATGAATCGTCTCAATATCGCGGAGCGGATCTACACTTCCGTCTACATGGACAATATTGGAATCCTCAAAGCAGCGCACTACATGGACCACTGCATCCACCTCACGGATATTTGCCAAAAACTGGTTTCCAAGTCCCTCGCCCTTTGACGCACCCTTGACAAGTCCGGCAATATCAACAAACTCTATCACTGCATGAACGGTCTTTGCCGAATGGTGCATCTTACTCAGTACATCCACACGCGGATCCGGCACCGGCACCACGCCGACATTCGGCTCAATGGTACAAAAGGGATAGTTTGCCGCCTCCGCTGCTCCTGCCTTGGTCAGCGAATTAAAAAGCGTACTCTTCCCCACATTCGGGAGCCCGATAATTCCTAATTTCATGTCTGTTTACACCTCCTGAAATTCCTTACTACAACAGCTCCCATATTATCATAAAACACAAAAAATGTCTATCTTTCCCCATCTTCCTTTTCTGCCTGCCTTTTCTCCCACCTTTCATGAGCCTTTTTTCTCTTTCTCCTTCACAAATACTTCTTTTCTTTCTGAATATTGACAATACCTGTTCCATTCAGTCTCCTCCTGAACAGCTAATCTGTTTACTCATAAACTTTATTCTCCAGCCGCTTTTCAAATTCCTCCCTGACCATTGGCTTATCATATAAATATCCCTGGACCAGTTTGATATCTACGCTCTTTAAGAAATCGACCTGCTCCCGGCTCTCCACGCCTTCCGTAATGACACTCATATCCAATTCCCTTGCCATCTTCGCAATATTTGCCACGACCACTCTGTCCCTTTTCGCATTTGTATGTCCATCTATAAAAGATTTATCTAACTTCAGTACATCTGCTGGAAAATCCCTCAATAGATTCAGGGACGAATAACCGGTTCCAAAATCATCAATCGCCATGACAATATTGTCCTCCCTCATATCCCGGATGAACCGGCTGAGCCTGTCATTTTCCTCTTCACTCATGGTTTCCGTCAGTTCGACCTCTATGTACTCCCTCGGAAAAAGGTATAAGAATATTTAATTCTGTTCTGACCAACTCATTCATAATTCATCCCCAATACAACTGTCATTTTTCTATGGTTTAAGTTTTTTATGCTGACTTTATATTTTTTCATATGTTTCTTGTCCTTATCCTCTTTGTCAAAGCTGATTCCCTCTAAGAGGATATCCCTGTCAAAGTTTTTCAGCACATCCGGGTAATTCCTGCTCTTGATCTGGTGGATGGCGGTCTACGGTGTATCCTCCCACTTCAACTCGATAATAAGTGTCGGTTACTCCGGATAATTCTTCGGCAGGTAGACGATATCCACATAGCCGGTACCACCGGTCAGTTCCTCGAACTGCAGATAATAATCCCTGTAGGCAAAAAATGCCATCTTGATCACAGCACGGAGCGACTTCAGATAGATTCCCATAACACATCGCCTCCGTTTCATTATACCATATCAGAAGGAACAGTTGGTACTCGCAGCTCGAATTTTGCGAACGGCTTTGCTGCCATCATGTCTCTAACCATCTGTCGCTTTTCGAGCAGAGGATATCATGCGCCCTGCACAGCCACTCCACCCGTTCCCCTGCGTGTTCCACATACATCATTCCCTGCTCATTCATGATCCCTTGCGCATAGGCGAGAATCCGAAGCCCTGTGCTTGAAATATCAGCAACCCCTTTGGCATCAAAGGACAACTTCGAAACTCCCTGAAGTTCCTGTACAACAAAGCGCTCCAGTTCCTCTTCATCCTGCTTGTCAAAAGTTCCTTCAAAATCAATCTTTATTGACTTTTCTTCTCTTATGATATTCATGTTTTAACCTCCATGCTAAAAGACCAGCTATTTTTCCAAAGTAAAATTTTTAAGATCCTCCGTAATCGCACCGGAAAATCCATTCAGCTTTTCAGAAACGGCAGACAGATTTTCCGTTTCGCCGGATATCTTGCTGCTTTCATCTACAAGACGATCGCTCAGCTCTATGATCTGATTGATCGTAGCTGACTGCTCCTGTGTAGCAGACGCATTATCTGCAGCTACATCATTGATCCTGTTAATGCCATTCGCGATTTCCGCGATCGCAGCAGTAGCTTTTGAGATATCCCTGTAAATAGAATCAAAGGAAGCATTTGATCTGTCTACGACGGAAAGGCACTGCTCCATATCCTGAATACAGATATCCGATTTTTTACTGATTTCATCAATATTTCCGGTAATCGTTTCGACCAATCCGCTGATCTTCATTGTCGCCTCCGCAGACTGGGTTGCCAATGCACTGACCTCATTTGCAACTACGGCAAAGCCTCTTCCCTGCTCTCCTGCTCTGGCTGCCTCAATGGAAGCATTCAGTGACAAAAGATTGGTCTGTGCGGAAATCTCGCCGATCGTACCCGTGATTCCCAATATCTCATCTACGGTTTCTGCTGTTCCGCGAATAATCTCCGTCAACTCTCCAATCGTAGCATTCAAAGTAGTAACACTTTCTGTCATGCTTTTCATCTCATCCCTGCCGTCTTCTGAGGATTTTACCGTATCCATGCAAAGCTTTTGTACTTCCGCGGAATTTTCCGTCAAACCGGAAGAAATAGCGGCTAATTCCGATGTGTCCTTCGCTACATCTTCGATGGAATCATTCATTGCATTTAAGACCTGATGCAGCTTTTCAACAGACTCATTCTGCGCAGAGTTGGATTCGTTCAATCCGCTTGATATGTTCAAACATTCTTCTGCACTCCGGTTCATATCTCCTGTGATAGAAGTCAGATTCAATAACATCTCGCGCATACGGGTAATATATCCATTTAATTGCTCGCTAAGTGTAGTGATCTCATTATTACCTTCCGAAACAACTGTCGTCGTAAAGTCACCGCCGCTTAAATCATCAATCTTTCCCGTGACTGCAGATACCGGATTTAAGTATTTGCGAATCACAATATATAAGAAGACTGTACAGAGCACTAACAGAATCACAGAGATCACCAGAGTAACCATCACAGTCTTTAAAATGCTGCCGCTTACAAAGCTGTATGGTATCGCGCTTACCACAAGCCACGAAGTACCTTCCACATCGGTTGCCGTATACATCATTTTCCCCTGATCCGTGCCGGTCGTGACCACCTTATCCGCATCAAAAGAATTCTCTGTATTCAGTGAAGCAAATACTCCGGAAAGCCCCTTCATCACGGCATCCTGACTTTCAGAAACCGTCGTCCCCACGACACTCTCATCCGTGCTTAACAGAATATCCTGTGACTCCTTATTGATAATATACAGCTTCGCCTCCGAAGAGCTTGACCTAAAGGAACCAAGCTTTTCTGCCATCTGATCGAAATTAATATCACTGCTTAAAACCACCTGATCTGCCAAAAGAACAGAGCAGGCAAGACAGGTCTTTCCGGTAGAAGCATCTACATACGGATCGGAGGTAAATATCTCACCGTTTTTATCAACCGCTCCCTGATACCACGCTCTGTCCGTAAAGACAAAATCCGCATCCGGAGTCCACCCCGAACCATCTAAAAATGTCATATCATCTCCGTATCCGACATAGATATCCTGCGAATCCGGATCAGCCTCCGTAAGTGCCAAAAGCAGCTTTAATGCTTCCTCATGCGTCATTTCCGGTGCATTTTTCCAGACATCTGCAGTCTGTCTCACCCTGCCTTCGATCTGACTCCACCAGTTATAAATCTCATTTGAATAGGAAATCGACTCTCTGCTTAAAACCGATTCCGTCAGGCGGACGATCTCACCGGACTGCCGTTTCATGCTGACCACCGTTATCACTGCTATGATCAGGACTACCGCTGCGATAATCTTTGTTAATAAAAGCTGCTTTAATGATTTTCTTTTTCTGCTCATCATGCTCCTCCTTTATTTGACTTCATTAGTATTCATCGCATGAAAAGAACCGCCGTTTTGCATTACCAAAACGGCAGCTCCTCTCATACGAAGGGTAACCTGCAGAACACATGGTACGAAATGCAATAACAATTGGGGAGATAATAAAAGTCCTGCAAGTCTATTTCATTGTAACATACGAAATATTACCACAGTCCTACCAAAACAGGGGTTTTTGAAAAAAATTTTAAATTTTTTCCAAACCATCATCCCGCACCCTTTTCAACTGCCCTTGCTGCCTCACGCTGGATATCCGGATCGTAGGACAAAAGCGGCTCTGTTTCCCTTCCCCTGATACGTCTGTCAATATAGTTTTTCGTCAGCCGAACGATCAGAGGCGTCAGCGAAAGGATTCCCACCAGATTCGGAATCATCATCAGACCGTTAAAGGTATCCGAAATATCCCATGCAAGAGAGGATTCCATCACAGCTCCCACTACGATCAAAAGCACAAAGAGGACACGGTATATCTTTGCCCATGTCACACCAATAAGATACTCTACAACCTTTGCCCCGTAGTAGGACCAGCCCATGACCGTAGTGAATGCAAACAAAGTGATCACCAGAACGACAAACCATTCTCCGGGACTGCCTAAGCTGTTCCCGAATGCTTTCGCTACCAGAGTGGCATCATCCACTCCCGCAGCCGCCACTCCGGTAGAAAGGTCTATCGCACCGGAGCTTAAAACCACAACCGCTGTCATGGTACAGATCACGAGCGTATCCACAAAGACCTCCGCGATCCCCCACATTCCCTGACTGACCGGTTCCCTGGCACAGGAATTAATATGTGCCATCACGGAAGAGCCAAGCCCTGCCTCATTGGAAAACACACCTCTTTTACATCCGCTCTTTATTGTATTCATGGCAGCCTGTACCGCGGTGCCTGCCGCCCCGCCCACAAGAGCCTTAGAACCAAGCGCAAAACGGAAAATCGAGGCAAATACCGCAGGAATGGTTTCTATGTGCATAACGATCACGATCAGACATCCCAGTATATAGAGAATGGACATAAACGGAATCAGCTTCTCCGATACGGCGGCAAGCCTGCGGAAGCCTCCCAGTATGATCACTGCTCCCACGAACATTAAGAGCAGACCGATCCCCCAGTTCACTCCGGAAACTCCAAAAAAGGTTCCCGCCGGCACACCGGAAAAAAATGTCGTTTCCACATTTAATGTAATCTTATTAACCTGTGCCACATTTCCCACACCAAAGGATGCCAGTACGGTAAAGCTACAGAACAGGACTGCCAGTATCTTCCCGACCACCTTACAATGCTTCATGGCACCAAGCCCGTCCGCAAGATAGTACATCGGACCGCCGGACCATGCTCCTTCTGAATTTCTCCTTCTATAGTAGAGTCCCAGAACATTTTCCGCGTATTTGATCATCATGCCGAAAAATGCGGCAACCCACATCCAAAAGACAGCCCCCGGACCGCCTACACAGATTGCAGTCGAAACTCCGACTATATTTCCTGTCCCGATCGTGGCACAAAGCGCCGTACAGAATGTCCGGAACTGCGAAATGGCACCTGCGTCATTGATGATGCGCCCCTCGTTTGATATGATGCCGAATGTCCTCTGCCACCAGTGCCTGATGTTTGAAATCTGAAAGAATCCGGTGATGACCGTACAGATGATCCCGGTTCCGATCAAGAGTACGATTCCGAAAGTCCCCCATGCAAAGGAGTTCACCATATCATTGATTTTCGCTATTTTCTCCATCATTACTCCTGCATCCTTTCCTTTAAGATCTGAAGGATTCCTTCATAATCAAACGAATCTGCCTTTTCCTTTATTTTCTGAAGCAAAGAGGCATCCTCTGCAGGCAGGGCATAGTCCTTCAGCTCTTCGAATACATCATCCAGCATATCACTGTCCATCATCTCGGCACCTTCCTTCAGTGCCTCATATGCACTCTCCAAAAGATTCGCATCTGCCACAGGCTTATCCTCCTCTGACTCAGAAGCACCGTAAAGTCCCGCCAGATTCTCCTCATAGCGCATATACTGCTCCATAAAGCGGTCATGATGCTCCCTGATATATTCCGTATTTCCTTCCTTCCCCGCCATTTCAAGGGCATACGCTTCCTCGGAAAGTTCTGTGGCACCGATCAGCTTCGCAGAGCTCTTCAGCGCATGGATCTTGATCGTGTAGTTTTTCCAGTCTTCTGAATCGTAATACGCTCCAAGCTCCTTTGCCTTCACATGGATCGAATCATAGAAGATCTTAAGTACGGTCCGGAACGCTTCCTCCGATCCGCTGTTTTCTATGGCAGTTTTTCCATCGATTCCCTCGATTTCTTCATACCACTTCTTCTCCACAGGCGTATCATCCGTTTCACTCTCTGTATCCGGTCTGCTTTCCACATCCGGTGCATCCTGCCCCGAAACATCATCCGTAACATCATCCATGACCTCTTCTGCGGCTTCCTCATAGGAATCTTTTGCTTCCTCCGGAAAAAGAGAAGCAATATGATACGATTTGTTTCCTTTTACAAAATACAGGATACCGAAGGTTCCCGGTCCGCAGTTTGAAGAAATGGCAGCGGATGCCTGCTGAAAGACAATATGCTCAAAATAAGCGACCTTGCTGATTTCTTCCCGGATCCACAAAAGCGTTTCCTCCGGCACATCCGCATAAGTGATAAAAGCAATATCCGAATCCGGAATAATGTCCACTGGAAATGCCTTATGGATATACTTTTTATAGGCATATTTCGTACTTCCCATCCAGACTCCACCCAGTGTCGTCTCATCATTCTTAAAGCTCAGGCACGGATGAAGATCCAGTGCCTTTGCCAGACTGTGAAGCTTTCCTCCGATATACCCTCTTCTTGCCATATAATCCGTAGTATCCATGATAAAGCTACATCTTAAGCGTTTTTTCACCTGTTCCAGTTCTTTCACCAGAGCGTCCGTGGCAATATCCTGCTGCATCAGCTTGTAGGCGATCAGAACCAGAATTCCCGCAGCACTGGACAGACACTCGGAATTGATGACTGTCACATTTTCAAAAGCCTCCGCCGCCTCGCATGCCCTGCGATAATCCTCACTCATCCCTGTCGTGAGGGCAATATGGATCAGATGATGTGTTCCCTTCAAATGCTCTGCAAAAAACGCCGTATATTCACTCACCTCCGGCGGTGAGGATTCTGCCATCCCACCGGCACCTATATGGCGGATCAACTCATCCGCTCCCATCTGTACGCTGTCTTTAAAGCTTCCCTTCTCTGTCCGGATAGAAAACGACAGGATGGGAA
>CADBMH010000138.1 GCA_902795705.1 uncultured Lachnospiraceae bacterium
ACAGCTTGCAATCTTTCGCCGCAGGCAGGTGGGACTGATCTATCAGTTCTATAATCTGATCCCGGTCTTAAATGTGACCGAAAATATCACGCTTCCGGTGCTTTTGGACGGAAGAAAGGTGAATGAGAACCGCTTGACGGAGTTAGTGGCAATTCTGGGACTGGAGGGAAGAGAAAAACATTTGCCGAATCAACTTTCCGGCGGGCAGCAGCAGAGGGTGTCGATTGGAAGGGCGCTGATGAATGCGCCGGCAGTTGTGTTAGCGGACGAGCCGACCGGAAATCTGGACAGTAAAAACAGTCAGGAGATCATAGAGCTTTTAAAGGAGTCGAATCAGAAATACAACCAGACGCTGATTATGATCACGCATGATGAAAATATTGCCCTGCAGGCAGACCGTATGATCGCGATTGAAGACGGCAGGATTACGAAAGATGAGGTGATCCGGTCATGAATATCGTAAATCAGTTCACGATTCGTATTTTAAAGAAAAATAAAGTCCGAACGCTTGTAACGATCATCGGTATCGCACTTGCCGTTTCGATGTTTACGGGGGTGACCTCGTTGATTGAAAGCTTTCGCGGATATATGGTCGATCTGACGGAAGCAAGCGAGGGGATTTATCACGGGATTCTTGACAATATTTCTGATGAAACCTATGAAAAGTTTGGGAAGGATCCGGAGGTATCGGGTGCTTCGGAGATGAGAAACTATGGAGCCGCGATAAATAAAGATACAGAACTGCAAACAGCAGAAGAGAAGACAAAAAGCTCGGAGAAAACAGAAGCTTCAGAAGAATCGGGAAGCTCGCTCTTGGAATATCTTTTTGTCACCGGGATTGAAAAGTCCTTTGCAAAATACAGCTATATTTCCATAGAATCCGGGCGGATGCCGGAGTCTCAGGATGAGATTCTTCTGCCAAAGGAATATCTGATTCAAAATGATCTTTCGTATCAGAAGGGGGATATGATCACATTAAAGATCGGGGAAAGACAGGCATTAGATGATACGGATACATGGGAGAGGGTAGGAATTACAGAGGGGGAAACGCTAAAAGATACGAAGGAAAAGACCTTTCGTGTCGTAGGAATTTACGACAGTGCACATTATAAAAATAATAACAGTGTACAGGGTTACTATGTGTATACCGGTATAGAGGGTGAGACATTCCGGCCGGTCGATCACGGAGTGCTTTTTACGCTGAAGCATCCGGAGAAAACGGCAGAATTTCTGGAACGCTACAATGCGATGGAGATAAAAAAGGGGCGGAATATCCAATACTTTGCGCATAATGCCCTGCTGACCGTGAACGGCCGGAGTACGAATGATGCATTTAACCGGTCAATGTATGCCATGGCAGCAATCTTAATGTCGATCATCATGCTCGGCTCGGTTTCGCTGATTTATAATGCTTTTTCGATTTCGTTCAGTGAACGGACAAAGCTTCTGGGGCTTTTCAAATCAGTCGGTGCGACGAAAAAGCAGATCCGGGGCAGTGTATTTTTTGAAGCATTTCTTTTAAGCCTTTTTGGAATTCCGCTCGGACTTTTGGCGGGCTTTGCGGGGATTGCGGTTACGCTCTATTTTGTCGGTGACTATGTTGCTGCTCTGGTTGCAGTACCGGTAACGGACACGGTGATCCATTCGCTGCATCTCGTGATCACTCCGGAGTCCGTGCTCATTGCTGTAGTGGCGGGATATGTGGCAATTCTTTTGTCTGCACTTATACCGGTGCACAAGGTGGTAAGGCAGCCGGTGCTTACCTCACTCAGGCAGAATGATATGATTAAGATCAAAGGGAGGAAGCTTAAGACAAACCGGCTTGTTTACAGGTTGTTCAGATTTGAGGGGCTTTTAGCAGTTAAAACATATAAAAGAAACCGGAAAAAATACCGTACCACGATTTTTTCCCTGTTTGTCAGTGTTGTGCTTTTTATCACGGCGGCAAGCTTTTCGAATTATATGCTTCAAACTGTAAATGAGTCGCGGGATCGGAGCGTGGCAGATATTGAGTGCGGTATTTACGGGGATTCTCTGCAGGAGGAGCTGCCGGAGGGGGAGAAAAGCCTCGATAAAATGAAACAGGACATGAAGAAGCTGAGCCGTGTTACCGATGTGGCATACAGTCAGGCAATGGTCGGGGATATTAAGGATATTCCGTTAGAGTACTATACGGAGGATTATCTTTCTGCCTACCGGAAGGTAATCAGTAAGGAGGACTGGGATTACCTTACATCAGGCGGAAAAACAATGCAGGAATATGCGGCGGTATATTTCTTAGATGATGAAAGCTACGGGAGCTATCTGAAGGAGCATGGCTATCCGCTGTCGGAGTATCTGAATGCGGAGAAGCCGAAGGCGCTTGTCTGGAGCAATCCACAGCTATATTTAGGAAATTCGAAAAAGAAATATACCAAAACCAGACTGAAGGCGAAGGGAGTCACTCTGGATTTTCAGTTGTATACGGAAAATGAGGAATATGAATCTGATGATGAATCGGAGGATTCATTAAAGGTAAGCTTTCCTATTACGGTCGGGGACAATGTGTCAGATGTACTGCCGCTTGGTGTCAGCGGCAACTACAGCGTCATCTGCGTCTTTCCGCATTCCTGTCTGGAAAAGAGCGGTCTGCCGGGAACAGGGCTTTCCGGAGATGAACTGGGCGGACTGGGGACAAATGTGTTCTTTTCTCTTAAGAGCTCGTCACACAAGGAGAGTAATGAGAGTGTTTTAAAATATTTGCATAATACAGTCAAAAACAGTCCGATATCATCTCAGGATCTTGTAGAGGAGAAGGCAACGATCCATGCAATGCTTGTTTTAGTCAAGGTCTTTTCCTATGGCTTTATCGCACTGATCACATTGATTTCCTTAGCCAATGTATTTAATACGATTTCTACAAACATTGCCTTAAGAAGACAGGAGTTTGGCATGCTCCGCTCGGTCGGCATGGAGCGGAAGGGCTTCAGGCGCATGATGAATTATGAATGCCTGATCTTTGGTCTGAAGAGTCTGATCGGACTGCCGGTTGCCCTCCTCGTCGATTATCTGATGTATCATTCCATGGAGGCGGGAGTCGATACGGGATTTCTGGTTCCGTGGGGCAGTGTGGGAATTGCGGT